>DATMDI010000223.1:0-8487 GCA_035557875.1 Vicinamibacterales bacterium | reverse complement strand
ACAGTTGCACCACTTGTCGGCCTTGTAGGTGCCGGCAATCTTGTTGCGCGGGCTCGCCTGCCAGGTGACGCGGATGCTGCTGTTGATCTGCGTGCCTTTGTTCGCGCCCGGCGTCGTGGTGGGCTCGTAGCGCCAGAAGTTGACGGGATCGTAGGCGTACTTGTTGGTAAAGACCGGCACCTCGTTCTCGGTCGTGTTGTAGCGCGTCGAGAACCAGAACCACACCTTGTTCTGCTTGAACGGGCCGCCCAGCGACTGGTTGAGGTCGAAGGCGTTCACGAGCTTGTTCGGGGTGCCGAGGCCCGCCGCGCGGAGCTCGTCGGAGAAGTTGTCGCCCTGCAGGCTCTCGTTCGCGAAGGTCACGAACGTCGAATTCGAGAAGCGGTTGCCGCCGTCCTTGGGCACGAAGTTGATGCGCACGCCGCCGGTCGCCAGATCGGCCGAGAGCGAGTTGGTGTCCACCGTCACCTCGGAGGCCGAGCCGACGTCGGGAGTCTGGCCGCCAATGTTGCCGCCGGCCTGCAGGGTCATCGTGCTGACCCCGTTGACGGTGACGCGCTGATCGACGTTCTTGCTGCCGTGGACGATGACGCTCTGGCCGACGTCCTGGATGAGGGAGCCGCCGACGTCGTTGCCGCCGCCGAGCGTGCCGGGAATCATGCGCGCGAGGCCGAAGTAGTTGCGCGCGCTCGGCAGCGCATCCACCATTTCGGAGTTGAGCACGCGCTGCTGGGTGATCGACTGCGTGTCCACGACCGGCGCCTCGCCGGTGACGGTCACCGTCTCCTCCAGCGCGCCGACGCGCAGGTCGGCGTCCACGGCCACGTTGCCGGATCCAGCGACGGTGACGCCTTCGCGCTTCACGGTGTTGAAGCCGGGCAGCGTGAAGGTGATGGTGTAGGAACCGGGACGGAGATCGACGATCTGATAGCGCCCGCTGCTGTCGCTGATCGTGGTGCGTACTTTCTCGATCAGCACCGGACTGGCGGCTTCGACCGTCACGCCAGGCAGGATGGCGCCGGTGGAATCCTTGACGAGGCCGGCAATCGAGCCCTGCGCAAAGGCGCTCGTCGGAATCAGAAGTATCGAGAGCAGGAAGGCAAGCCCCAACCAGTTCGTCCGCACGTGCATAGACTGCCTCCACTCGCCACCAGTGGCGCGCGATGAGGCCTGTTGGAGAACGAAACCCCGTGCCGTGACCGGTGCCGGGGTACCGCTACCTGGAGGCCCCCTGTGACCGAACCCGCTGAAACGGTGCGAAGGCTACGCCTCTGCCGGAAGGCTGTCAAACGGATTTCGCGTATCGCCGAGAGCGATATCCGACATTCGAACCGCGAATCGTGACGGCCCTCGCCGAGTGGAGCGCCGGGGACCTTCCGGAGCCTCTCGGCCCCGGCGCGCGATCACGCGCGCTCGTGTGCCGCTACGAGCCGTCGAAGGCCATGGACAGATTTGGACATCGCGTCGACTGACGCGACAACAAGGGAGGACACGCCCGCGACCGCAGGATCGTGTGCTAGGGTAACCGCTGGTTCGAGGTGGGCCATGACGCCCGTCTCGTGCGGTTTAGTTCGGGCGTTCCACGTTGCGCGCCATGGCCAATACACGTCTTCAGACGGCACGAGCCGTCCTGCTCGCCGCCCTCGCGCTGCCCGTCGCAGCCGCCACTGTTCACGCCGACGAACGTCCGGTCGTCATCCGGCTCTACGACATCGCCACCGGCGACGCCGAAGGGCGCGCCGCCGCGATGCGCCTGGTGGCGGCCATGATGGCCGACGCCGGGGTGACCGTGGACTGGCGCGACTGCAGCCGCGGCGGCGACGCCCATCCCTGCCGCACGGTGCGCGGCGCCCACGATCTGGTCGTGCGCATCATGCCGGCCTTCGTGCCGCGGACCGCCGACGCGGCGCGCGACCAGGACGGTGACGGCGATCTGCAGCTCGGCTTCGCCGCGGTGGATCCTGCCGGCCAGGGTAACGTGATGGCGACGGTCTATTACGACCGCGTGCTGCTCGTCGCCCGGCGAGCCGGGCTCGGCGCGAGCGATCTCCTCGGACGGGCGATCGCGCACGAGATCGGCCACCTGTTGCTTCGCGTACCGGGCCACAACCGGTCGGGGCTGATGCGCGCGGTCTGGACCGACGCGGAACTGGCCCAGAACCGCCGCGACGACTGGAGCTTCACCGACGCGGAGCGTCTGCGGTTGCAGGCGGTCGCACGCCTCACCGCTACCGACGACGCTCCGAACGATCCGTTCCAGATCGGACTGCTTCGAACTCCGCCCGAACCCTGATCCGCTCGCGCGTGGCCGCCGGCACTCGGGCCCGCCGGCGCACGTGGTTGCAGGTCTTCTAGACCTGCCTGGGCACTCAGTAGGTCCCTGCCTTGAACCGGAACGTCCCGTCGTCCGTCCGTTCGCGATAGGCGCCGTGGCAGTTCTGGCACGTCTGGTTCAGCTCGGCCGCTGAGGTCTTCACCGCGTCCCAGTTGCCGGCCGCCGCAGCGCGGTCGATGGCTGCGGCGTGTGCGCGCGCGTCACGCGCCCACTGTGCTGCCGGACTCTGCCCCAGCCCGTCCCAGATGGCTTCGGTCTGCGAGAACGCCGGCACCAGCTTCGCCGTGTTCTGCGACACCTCGGCCACCTTCGCGGCATCCGCCGCGGTGCGCAGGGCGGCGAATGCCGGGGCGATGGTCTTCATCACCGCCGTCATCGCAATCTCTTCGGGCATCAGCGGCTTGCGCCCGAGTTCGACCGACGTCGTGTTGACCACCGACGTCGCCACGAGCACCGGCTGCCCGAGGTATTTCGCCTGCATGTCGGGCGGGAGATCGAGCGCGTAGCCCGAGGCCGCCGCGCCAATCGCGGCGGGATCGAACTTCACCACCTGTCCGCGCAGCAGGAAGTACTGCCGGTGCTCGAGCGAGGCGCTCAGATACGGTGCGATCACGAGGATCGGCTTGCCCATCGGCACCGCCTCTTCGGTGCCCAGCGCCTTCCACTGATCGACGAGGAACACTGTCTTCGACAGCATCGCATCCACGCCGGCCGAGACGGTGACCAGCTTGCCGTAGTAGGCGTCCGGGTTGGCGAGGATGGTATTGGTGGCAACCGGCAACCCCTGGGCGGCGTTGTCCCGCCCGCCCCGGCGCTGCGCTTCAGCGATCGCCGCGGCCGTCAGCAGCGCGGCGACGATCGCGGCGCCGGCCACGCCGACTGACGACGGGCGCCTCACTTGGCCTGCTCCTGGGCGCGCTTCAGCGCCTCTTCGCGCTGCCGCTGCAGTTCCTGCTGGCGGCGCTGGACCTCCGACGGGTTGCTGGCGTTCTCGTCCGCCTCGTCGTCCACCTCGGAGCGGATCGCACCGGCGAGGTTGGCGCCTGAATCGGAGGTGTCGAGGCCACGCGCCGCCATCATCTGCCGCAGCAGCGTCGCGGTGTGCTTGTTCATCATCACGCGGGAGTTGTAGTAGACGCCGTCGGCGATCGTCAGCGGCAGCCAGCCACGGTTGTTGCGCGCGTCCAGCTTGGCGCCGGCGTCCACGAGCAGGGTCGCGGCCTCGTTCGATCCGCGCCAGGCGGGCCCGTGCAGCGCGGTTTCACCGTTCTTGTCGACGTCGTTGACCGCGGCGCCGAGCTTGATCAGCAGCTTCACCGCGTCGGCCGACTCCTCGGGCGCGCCCGGACTCTCGCCCTGTGAATAGACGCCGACGCCGGCCGCGACCATGAGCGGCGAGTCGCCGTCGATGTTGGCCAGGAAGGGGTCGGCGCCGAGCGCCAGGAACGTCTCCATCAGCGGCACGTCCACCGACTTGGCGGCGAGGAACAGCGGTGTTGCGCCGTAGCGATTGAGGCTGTTGCGCCCCTCCATGTCGGAGCTCGGCTCTTTCGTCTGCCGCGCGTTCACGTCGGCGCCGTGCTCGACCAGGATTTTCGCGAGCTCCAGGCTGCTGACGCCGCCCTGCGGCTTCTGCCCCGGGTTGTTCTGCCCGCGCTGCGGGCGGCGCGACCAGGCGATCTGGTGCAGCGCCGTCCACCCCTGCGCCGAGGCGTTGGGATCGATGCCGTTCTTGGCGAGGAACGCCGCGGCTTCGTAGTTGAGCCCCTGCACGGCGGTCACGAGCGCGCTCGTGCCGTCGGGCAACGTTTCGTCGATGTCGGCGCCGGCCCCGAGCAGGGCTTCGATCGAACCAACCTCGCCCTGCCGGGCCGCAAACAGCAGCGGCGTCCAGCCGAAGAGCGAGCGATCCTTGACCTGCGCTCCGGCTTCGAGCAGCAGCTTCACCGCCTCGACGTTGCCTTCGTGCGCCGCCCACATCAGCGCCGTCTGCTGCTTCCACGTCTCCTTCTGGTTGACCTTCGCCCCCCGGGCGAGCAGCACGCGCATGGCCTCGACCACGCCGGTGCGCGAAGCGGTCATCAACGCCGTCTCGCCTTCGCGAAGTGCGACGTTGACGTCCGCTCCGGCGTCGAGCAGGAGCTCGATCATCTTGGCGTTGCCGTTGACGGCCGCCGAATACATCGGCGTGACGCCGTAGCGGTTGGCGGCTTTCACGTTGGCGCCGGAGCGCAGCAGAAGCTGCGCCGTCGCAACGTCGTCGATGTCCGTCGCCACGTGCAGCGGCGTCGTGCCGTCGGCGGTGGCGACATTGGCCGCGTTCGGCGCTTTGAGCAGTATGCGGACGGCCGCCGCGTCGCGCGCCTTCACCGCCTCGACGAGCGGCACCTTGCCGGCCGCGAAGGAGGATGAAGCAGCCAGAAGCGACGCCATGGCGAGAGTAACAACCTGTTTGTGCATATCGAAGGTTCTCCGCTGGTCGGGCGGGTCCGAAGACCCGCCCCTACGAAAGCCTGAGACGGCGGAGCCAAAGCCCCGCCCCACGAGTACCTGAGAATGTTCTAAGCGCTCGCCGGCGCGGCCTTCGCGCCCGGAGGCGCCGCGGTGCCATCGAGGTCGACTCTCCCGGTGCTGTCGCCGAAGCTGTCGATCGGCACGCCCGAGCTCGAAACCACGGTGGCCAGGAGATTGGACAGCGGCGTGCCCATCTGCGTGGCGACGTGGCGGTTGCCCTTCATACCGATGCCGCCGCCGACGAGCGCGATCGGCACGTCCATGTGCGAGTGGATGTTGCCGTTGCTCATGCCGCCGCCGATCATCATCAGCGAGTGGTCGAGCAACGTGCCGTCGCCGTCGGGCGTGTTGCGCATCTTGTCGACGAGATACGCGAAGAGCTCGACGTGCCACGTGCACAACTTCGCGTACTTCGACAAGTTCTCCGGGCTGTCGCCGTGGTGCGACATCGAGTGATGCGATTCGTTGAGCCCGATCTCGGGATACATGCGCGCCCGCTGTTCGGCGCCATACATGAAGGTGGTGACGCGGGTGATGTCGCCCTGGAAGGCCAGGTGCTGGAGGTCGAACATCAGCTTGCAGTGGTCGTCGAACCGCTCGGGCGTGCCGATACCGGGCCGGTCGTACTCCGGCAGCGGCGACGACGCGTTCTTCTCCTCGGTCTGCTGGATACGCCGTTCGACCTCGCGCAGCACGTCGAGGTAGTCCGACACCGCGGAGCGATCCGTCGGTCCGAGCTTCGATCGCAGCTTGGCCATCTCCTCGATGGCCGAGTCGAGGATGCTGTTCTTGGTCTTCGCCGCGGCCAGCTGGGCTGACGCCGGACCGCCGTCGCCGAAGAGCTGCTCGAAGACGAGGCGAGGGCTGGCCTGCGTGGGCAGCGGCGTCGACGGCGACGCCCACGCCAGCGTGGTTCCGTAGGCGCAGCTGTAACCCGTGTCGCAGCCCCCGGTCACCGAATTGGGCAGGATGGCGAGCTCGAGCGACGGCAGCGGCGTGTCCTGCTTGAACTGCGCGGCAATCACCTGGTCCGCCGACGTGCCGTTGCGCAGGTCCGATCCTTCGGTGCGCTTGATGTGCGCGCCGGTGAGCCACGAGCCGGTGCTGCGGGTGTGATCGCCGTTGCCGTCGCCGAAGCTCTCCGCCTGGCGGTTGTGGAGGCCGCTGACCACGGTCACCTGGTTGCGGAACGACTCGAGCGGCTTGAGGATGGGCGAGAACTCGAAGTCGGCGCCGACGGTTTGCGGCTTCCAGTAGTTCACCCCGGTGTGGTTCATCGCCACACCGTTGGGCATGTAGAAGAACCCGTAGCGGCGCACCGGCTTGGCAGCCGTGTTCGCGGCGGCGGTGAGCGCCGGCACCATCGCGTCCAGGAGGGGCAACGCCAGCGACACGCCCATGCCGCGCAGCACCGTGCGGCGCGACAAAGCCTTCTTCGTGATGATCATGACTCGACTCTCCTCATCTGGAACGGCGCGCTCTTGACGATCCCGAGAACAATGGCCGAAAAGCGGTGCTGCTGCGGCGCCCCGGCGCGCAGGATGGCGCGCACCGTGGGCATGTCGTAGTACTCGACGCCGCGCCCGAGCGCGTAGGTCATCAGCGTCCTGGTCATATTCACGAGGTACTGGTCGGAGTGGCTGACCAGCACCTGTCGCAGGCCCGGCAGACCGTCGATGCGGCTGCCATCGGCGTAGACGCCGGAGTTGTCGATCGGCTCGTAGTTCTCGTCCACCGTCCGGTACTTCCCGACCGCATCGAAGCTCTCGAGCGCGAAGCCGATCGGGTCCATCAGCTTGTGGCACGACGCGCACACGGCGTTGGCGCGGTGCGCCTCGAGCCGCTGCCGCAGCGTCTTCACCTTGGTCACCAGGTCGCCGTTCTCCTGCAGGTTGGGCACGTCGGGCGGCGGCTCGGGCGGCGGCGCGCCGAGCACGTTCTGCAGCACCCACTTGCCGCGCACGACCGGCGAAGTGCGGTTCGGCAAAGCGGTCACGGTGAGGACCGCGCCCTTGCCGAGCAGGCCGCGCCGCGGACTGTCGGGCGGGAGCGTCACGCGCTGGAAGTTCACACCCTTGACGTTCAGGATGCCGTAGTGGTCCGCGAGCCGTTCGTTGACGAACGTATAGTCGGCGGTCAGCAGGTCCACGAGCGGCCGGTCTTCACGCACGATGCTGTCGAAGAACAGCTCCGCCTCACGCTGGAAGGCGCGCGCCAGCGTGTCGCCGTAGTCGGGATAGAGGAACGGATCCGGCACGATGTCGACCAGCCGCCGCAGCGACAGCCACTGCCCGGCGAAGTTCACGGTAAAGGCCTGCGAGCGCGAGTCCGCCAGCAGCCGCCGGGTCTGCTTCTCGAGCACCGCCGGCTCGTGCAGTTTGTCGGCGATCGCCAGGTCGAGGAGCTCGTCGTCGGGGATGCTGCTCCAGAGGAAGAACGAGAGACGTGAGGCGAGCGCCAGATCGCTGATGCGGTAGGAGCCGTTCGCGGCCACCTCCGGCGCGAACTCGGTGCGGAAGAGAAACGATGGGCTGACCAGGATGCGCTGCAGCGCCAGCTCCACGCCGCCGTCGAAGTCGCTCTTGCTACGGCCGTCGGCGTAGAACGCCATCACGACCGACATGTCCTCGTCGGTGACCGGCCGGCGGTAGGCCCGCCGCGCCAGCGCCGACAGAATCTTGCGCGCGCACCCGAGCTCTTCCGACGCCTTCGCCGGACGGCACGTGTACACCTTCTGATAGCCCGGCGCGCCGGTGGCGCCGCCAGGATTGATCGGGCCCATGATCTCGAGCTCGCGCAGCGACGCACCCTCGCGCGTCTCGCGGTTGTCGGTCGGACCACGGCCGATGTACGGCTTGAGGAACGGCTTGCGGAAGCCTTCGGAGACGGCGTTGGTCTTGGCGACGAACGTGGCGCGCACCTCATGGAGGCCGCTCTTCATCGGCACGCGGATCACCCAGTTGTCGTCGAGCTTGCGCCGCGCCAGCGCCGCTTCGTCGGGAATCGCATCGCCGTTCGCGTCGCGCTGCACCACCCGCTGCCGCCCCTGCCCTGGCGCCCTGGCGACCTGGCGCTCCATGTTCAGATCCTCGTCGGTCCCCGGGATCGTGAACATGTGCACGAACTCGCCGTCGATGCTGATCTCGAGCTGCTGCTCGCCGATGAAGCGCGGAATGTCGGAGTCGATGCCCCGGCCGACGCGCGCCTTGATGTCGAACTCGCCGTCCCGCGGCGCCAGGTAGTTCACCAGGATGCCGCCGCGCGTGCCGACCGGCATGCCTTCGAGACGCACATCCTGATCGAGCTGGTCGGGGACGCGATAGAGATCGCCGTTCGGGGGCGCCGGCGTGCCGAGCGCGAGCCGGGAGATCTTCTGGGCGGCGTTGAGATACCGCTCGGTGAGCAGCGGCGACAGCTTCAACACGCCCGCGATGTTGTCGAACCCGTAGCTGATCTCGTCGGTGGGCAGCCACTGGGAGGCGTCCACTTCGATACCGAGCAGATCGCGGATGGCGTTCTGGTACTCGGCGCGGTTCAAGCGGTGAAAGGGCTCGGTGCGGCCCGGATTCGGGTTCGCCGCGGCGGCGCGATCGAGCGCGGCTTCGAGCGACGCCGTGAACCCGTCAATCACCGGCGGC
>DATMDI010000222.1:0-2293 GCA_035557875.1 Vicinamibacterales bacterium | reverse complement strand
TCGGTGCGCTCGCGTACGGACGGCCGTGGCGCCGCGCCGCGCCGGCGCCGACGTTCACCAGGGACATCGCGCCGATCGTCTTCACCAATTGCACGCCGTGCCATCGGCCCGGGCAGGCGGTGCCGTTTTCTCTGCTCACCTATGCCGACGCCGTGAAACATGCCGGCGCCATCGCGGACGAGACGCGCCAGCACCACATGCCGCCGTGGCTGCCCGAACACGGCGAATTCGCGATCCTCGGGGAGCGGCGGCTGACGAGCGATCAGATCGCGACGATCCAGCGGTGGGCCCGCGGCGACAGGCTCGAAGGGCGGCCCGACGACCTGCCGAAGATGCCGGTCTTTCCCGACGGCTGGCAGCTCGGAACGCCGGACCGCGTCCTGACGCTGGCCACGCCGTACCGGCTCCAGCCCGGAACCGACGACGTCTATCGCGATCTGGTGATCCGCTCGCCGGTGCCCGCGAACGTGTTCGTCCGCGCCGTCGAGTTCCGCACCAACGGCGCCCCGATCCATCACGCGGTGATCCGTGTCGATCGGACCGGCGCGTCGCGCGCGCACGACGGCCTCGACGGCCAGCCCGGATTCAACGGCATGTCGTGGCCGACCGTCCAGGATCCGGACGGGCAGTTCATCGGGTGGGCGCCGGGCCGCGGGCCGATCGTCTCGCCCGACGGGATGCCGTGGCATCTCAATCGCGGCGACGATCTGGTCGTCGAGCTGCACATGCTGGCGGCGAAGAAGCCGGCCGTGGTGAGCCCCGTCATCGCACTTTTCATCACTGCGACGCCGCCGGTGCGGACGCCATTGACGGTGAAGATGGGATCGAAGCTGATCGACATTCCGGCAGGAGCGACTGACCACGAAGTAACCGACACCTACGAGCTGCCGGTGCCGGTGACGCTGCTCAGCGTGTATCCGCATGCGCACTATCTCGGTAAGGACATGCGCGTCACCGCGACTTGGCCTGGCGGCGAGACGAAGACGCTGCTGCACATTCCGCAGTGGAGCTTCCACTGGCAGCAGGACTATCGCTACGCGACGCCGATTCCGCTGCCGCGCGGCACGGTCGTGAAGATGCGCTACACCTACGACAACTCGCAGGCCAACGAGGACAACCCGCACACCCCGCCGGTCCGGGTTCGGGTCGGCCGCAACTCCACCGACGAGATGGCGGAGCTGGGGCTGCAGGTGTTGACCGAGTCGGCCGCGGACTCGGCGCGTCTGGCGCAGGCCTTTGACGAGCGCGACGCGCAGGCCAACGTCGCGGCCGGAGAGATGCGCGTCCGCGAGGCCCCGGAGTCTGCCGAGGAACGGGCATTCCTCGGCAACAGTTACGTCCAGGTCGGACGTTATGCCGATGCGCTGCCGCACCTCGAGGCGGCGCTGCGGCTCGATCCCACGCAGGGGAGCGCGGAGAGCGACCTGGGGGCGGCGCTGATGGGGCTCGATCGCATGCCCGAGGCGATCACCCATCTTCAGCGGGGCGCGGCGCTGTCGCCGCGCGACGAGACGATCCACTTCAATCTGGGCAAGGCGCTGGCGCGCGTCTCACGCCCGTCCGAGGCCGCCGCGGCCTACGAGCGCGCGCTGGCGCTCAATCCGGAGTTCGCCCCCGCGCACGTCAACTACGGCACGCTGCTCTTCACCCACGGCCGCCTCAAGGAGGCCCTGCCGCACATGCAACGCGCCGCCAGCCTGCTGCCCAATTCCGCGGTGGTGCACAGCAATTACGCCAGCGCCCTCGCCGCCTCCGGCCGGTATGCCGATGCGCTGGCCGAGACGCGTCGAGCCCTCGAGCTGAATCCCGGCTATGCCCCGGCGCGCGAGAACATGGCACGCCTGGAGAGTATGGGAATTCGATAACGAAGCCCGCTCGAAGCGCCCGACGATGTACCGAGGGGCTGCGCCCCCGGGACTCCCCCGTACGCTCACTCGCCGGGCCAGCCACGCTCCGTGCGCCTGCCCCGCTCGAGATCAACTCGGACTTCAGCAGCATCGCGATCGAGATCGAGGCGCGCGAGATCGCGCCGCAAGCGATTCGACCCGGTCGCCCGCCGCGAGGGAAGCCGTTTGGTCCGTGTCGACCGTGAGGCCGCGGGGACTGGCGAGGGGATTTAGCCCACCTCTCTATTCGCATCTTGGCTGGCTGCCCGTCAATGAGGGGGCTGTCCGATCGTGGTCGCGCCAGCGTTTACAGAATGAACGCCGCGACAGGACAGATGACCATCGTGAGGAATCCATGACACCTCGGTTGACGTGCTTTTGGGCCACAGTTTCCCAAGCGGGTGGCC
>DATMDI010000221.1:0-5639 GCA_035557875.1 Vicinamibacterales bacterium | reverse complement strand
CAGCGCCATCGGCGAGGCATTGCAGGACGCGGGAATGAAGGTGGATATTGCGGGCGACGGCGAGGACGCCCTCGCCCGCTTACGTGGAGGCCGCTACGATACGGTCATCTGCGATCTGAAGATGCCGCGTGTCAGCGGCATGGTGATCTATCGCGCCATCGCCGCGGGTACACCGTCGCTCGCCCGCCGCGTGATCTTCGTCACCGGCGACGCCGCCACCGCCGACGCCGAGCGCTTTCTCGCCGAGAGCGGCTGCCGCTGGCTGGTCAAACCGTTCCGCATCGGCGAGTTGCTGCGCGCCGTCCGCGACACGCTGGCGTAATCGACCACCACCGCGGCCGCGGCCTGACGCTGCGCCGCGTTGCTGGCGGCGCTGCTCGCCAGCGTGGCCTTGGCCATCTTCGGCTTGTGGAACTCGAGAATCGCGCTGCGCAGGATCTTGAAGGTCTCCGCGCCGGGGGCCATGTGCGAGAGCGCCTCGCGCAGCCGGCCGATGGCGCGCGCATGCAGCTGCGACACCCGCGACTCGTTGACGCCGATCTCGGCGCCAATCTGTTTCATCGTCGCCTCGTTGTAGTAGTAGAGGCCGATCACCTTCTGCTCGCGCGGGGGCAGCGTCGCGATCGCCGTCTGCACCCGGCGCCTGGTTTCCTCGCGCTCGAAGGCCACGTCCGGCCGCTCGGGCTCGGAGGGGATGAGCGCCGCCGGCAGCGAGGACTCGTCGAGGTTCTCGTTGTTGGCGAGCGGAGAGGTCGATTCGATGGCGTTGATCCGGACGATGGTGCGGCCCAGGCGCTTCTCGTCGGAGCCGACTTTCGCGGCCAGGTCGGCCAGCGACGGCTCGCACCCCAGCTCACGGCGCAGCTCTTCGCGGGCGGCCTCGAGCTCACGGCGCTGACGGCGCACGCCGCGCGGCCAGGCGTCCTTGCGCAGGGCGTCGATCATCGCGCCACGGACGCGACGCTCGGCGAAAGTCTCGAACTTGATCCCGCGCGCCTCGTCGAAGCGGTTCGCGGCATCGATGAGGCCGATGACGCCGTCCTGGACGAGATCGCCAATGTCGATGGAGTGGGGCATCGTGGCCGCCACGCGACGGGCAAGCTGTTCGACGAAGGGAATGCAGTTCACGACTCGGGTGGTGTCGGCGGCGGCTAGCTGGGGGCGCATCAGGTGTTTGACCTCCGCGCCTTCCTATCGCAACCGAAGTACCAAAGCGCGCAGCACCGGTCATTCCGACGTAATCGTGGTCAGAGACCGTGTTCTAAGTTCAATATTTGGAACACGTTGCGGTCGAGCTTTTGTGCAGTTTCCGCACCCGGCCGGTGCGCCGAAACAAGACAATCCGTCAAGAAGTTGACGAATCTCCCTGGCGCATGCGCCAAAGAACTGACACTTCCGATTACGAAACTGAGGTTGGGTTGTGCCGGGGTGGAACAGAGAAGGCGCAGAAACGAGCGGGCTGTCCCGAGAGGGGACAGCGGACACCTAGACCGGGTCGGTCCGGTGCCGGATCTCTTTCGCCGTGCCCAGGGCGTCGAGAACCTTGGCGACGATTTCCGCGGCGCGCTTGCGGCTGACATCGTCCGCCGCCTTCAGCTCGACCAATTCGGCGCAGGCCAGGATGATGCCCAGCTGGTTGTTCAGTCGGTGAAACAGGACTGGGAGGTCCTGTCCCGCGTGCAGGGCCGAGTCCGCGACCACTGCGGACTCCCGGAGCTCGTTCACGCGTGGGAACCGGTCGGCCGGACGGTCGCGCTCACCTGACGGGAGGGCGAACCGGCATCGCGCCAGAGTGAATCCGCGAAGATGCGGATCGCGCCGCCGGCGGTGCGGACGTATTCGACCTTGCCCGCGGAAATCCAGTTGTAGATGGTGCGGCGGCTCACTCCAACCACTTCGCACGCCTTCATGATCGACAGCGTCTGACGGTCCATATGATCTCTTTCGGCCACTGTGGGCCTGGCAACAGCGTCCAGAATCTAGCGAGGCCGTCCTCGACCCAGCAGAGCGCAGTCTCCGCCTCGCCAGGCAGTATTCAACTGCCCGCCTACGGCGAGCCGGGAACAGTCCCGGCGAGCCCTCAAGAACGCGTATCGGCCGTTAGAGGAGATTCGTTAGGCTGCGCGGTTCAGCGCGGGCCCGCCGAGAACGCGGGCCGCACGCAATGTCTGGCAGACCGGCTTGAACGCCGGTCCGCGATCCGTGGCTGGAACACATGTGTCAAAATGTTGGCGCTCGTGGCCGACCCCAGACCCCACCTACTCTTCGTGGACGACGAGGCGGACCTTCGCGGCCCGACCGCCGAACGTCTGACCGATCGCGGCTTCGAGGTGGTCGAGGCCGCCAGCGGCGAACAGGCGCTCGAACTGCTCGACCAGTTCGCCTTCGATCTCGTGGTCACCGACTTCCGGCTCCCGGGCATGGACGGCACGCAGTTGATCGACGCCGCGCGCCAGCGGTATCCCTCCATCGTCGCGATCGTGATCACCGGCTACGGCACCGTCCGCGACGCGGTGGAGGCGATCAAGAAGGGCGCCTCCGACTTCATCACCAAGCCGTTCCACTTCGACGAGTTGATGCACGTCATCCAGAAGTCGATGGAACAGGGACGCCTGCGTTCGGAGAACGCCTACCTCCGGTCACAACTGGAAGAGCGCTACCAGTTCGAGGGCATCATCGGGCGCAGCCGCGCGATGCAGCCGCTCTTCTCGATGCTGGAGACGGTGGCGCGCACGACGAGCACCGTGCTCATCACCGGTGAGACCGGCACGGGCAAGGAAGTGATCGCCAAGGCGATTCACCACAACAGCCCGCGCAAGACGCACAAGTTCGTCGCCATCAACTGCGGCGCGATTCCCGAGACACTGCTCGAAGCCGAGCTCTTCGGCCACGAGCGCGGAGCGTTCACTGGCGCCGTCGGCATGCGGCAGGGCCGGTTCGAACAGGCCAGCAAGGGCACGATCTTCCTCGACGAAGTCGGCACGATGAGTCTGGGGCTGCAGACGAAGCTGTTGCGGGCGCTGCAGGAACGCGCGTTCGAGCGCGTCGGCGGCAACCAGACGATCAAGGTGGACGTCCGCGTGATCGCCGCCACCAACTCGGCGTTGCAGGAGATGATCAAGGAAGGCTCGTTCCGGGCCGACCTCTATTTCCGCCTCAACGTCATCCCGATTACGCTGCCGCCGTTGCGCGACCGTCGCGAGGACATCCCGCTGCTGGTGGCGCATTTCCTGAAGAAGTTCGCGCCTGATGCACCGCCGCAGATGTCGCAAAGCGCGATGCGCAGCCTCATGGCGTATCCCTGGCCCGGCAACGTGCGTCAACTCGAGAACGCCATCGAGCGCGCCGTCACGCTCAGCGGCGGCCGGACGGAAATCGACGTGACCGACCTCCTGCCCGAGATGCAGGATGTGCCGCCACCCACCGCGACGCCCTACGTCGATCTGCCCGACGAGGGCATGGACCTCAGCGCCTATCTGTCGTCGCTCGAGCGCGACTTGATCAAGCGCGCCCTCGACCGGACGCGGGGCAATCGCAACAAGGCGTCCGAAGTGCTGCACATCAAGCGCACGACGCTGGTCGAGAAGATGAAACGTCTCGGATTGGAGTAGCCCCTAACGTGCCGCCCCGCTATGCGTACTGGACCATCCTCGTCGGCGGCTTGCCGACGGCATTCCGCGCCGCCGAGCGCGACGAACTGCTGCCGACGTTCAAGCGGCTTCAGGAGAAGCATCCCGATGCGGTGATGCGCTGGTTCTCGCGCGGCGCCTTGTGGGACTCGCCGGAGGCGGCCCGCGCCGCGGGACGGCCACAGGACGCCGAGCGGCCCGCGCGGTCGAGAGACTGGCGGCCGGGCGGCGAGCACCGCGATCCGCGGCAGAAGTTCATCGACGCCAAGAAGGCGCGCAACCTCGACGGGCGGAAGAAGCGGTTCGAACGCCGCCAGCAGGGCGACGGCGGAGGCCGGCCCAACGAGCCACAGGGCGGGAACGAGCGGCCGCCAATATCCAGCGCGCGGCCGCTGCGACCGAGACCAGAAGGGCGCGGCGAGTCGCCAGCGCGGCGAGATCGTCCGGCGGGGGCACGACCCAGCGGTCCGAGCAGTTGGTCCGATCGCGCTCCCAAGCCTGCCGGCCGCGAGTGGAAGGACCGTCCCGCCGGGCCCAAGCCCGAAGGCCGCCGTGAGTGGGGGGATCGTCCGCGAGGACCACGGCCACCCGGCGCACCATCGGGTGGGCATGGGACCGGCCGCCCGCCTGCGCCACGTCCGCCGCGGGGTCCGCGCGGCCCGAAGCGCTGATGGTCGCGCACGTCGTCCTGTTCAAGCCCAGGCCGGGACTCGACGCAAGCACGCGACAGCGGTTGGCGGACGCGTTTCAGCAGGCCACGCGAGAGATTCCCTCGATCCGCCGGGCGCACATCGGGCGCCGCGTCATGCACGGCCGGCCGTACGAGCAGCTGATGACCGTGGACTACGAGTACGCGGCCATCATGGAATTCGATTCAGCAGCCGGCCTCGCCGCGTACCTCGCGCACGACGCTCACGAGGCGCTTGGGCGCCTGTTCTTCGACGCGTTCGAAGTGGCCCTCATGTACGACTACGAGATGACTTCCGATGCGGCCGCTCTCCTTCCCGAGGGCAGGGGCACTGCGTCCGCCGATGGGCACGAATAGAGACGCGGACGGATACCGCGCGGACATTGACGGGCTCAGGGCGGTGGCGGTCCTCGCCGTCGTCATCTATCACGCCCGCGCATCGCTGTTGCCGGGAGGATTCGTCGGCGTCGACGTCTTCTTCGTCATTTCCGGGTTCCTGATCTCGGGCATCGTCTTCACGCGCATCGACCGAGGCCTCTTCTCTCTCCTCGATTTCTACCGCCGCCGCGTGCAGCGAATCGCGCCGGCGATGTTCGTGGTCGTGGCGGCCACGCTGGCGGCGGCCTACTGGCTCCTGCTGCCACGGGATGCCGCCGACACCGCGCGCTCGGCCGTGTTTTCGGTCGCCTCGCTCGCCAACGTGTACTTCTGGCTCTATCGGGACCAGGGCTACTTCGCCGCCGACAGCCGCGAGCTGCCGCTGCTCCATCTCTGGTCTCTCGGCGTCGAGGAACAGTTCTACATGGTGTGGCCGCTCGTCCTCCTGGCGATCGGGCGAGCATGGAGAACGCGCGCCTTTCTAGCATGGAGCGCCGTAGCGGCCGTCGCATCGTTCGTGCTCGGCGACCTGCTGTTTGCGTGGGACCCGTCCTTCGTCTACTACCTCATGCCGACGCGGGCGGGCGAACTGCTGGTCGGCGCTCTCGTGTCGGCTCTCCTGCTGGGCGGGCGCGCCAACATCGCGCCGGAACGCCGGTCGTGGATCGGGCTCGCCGGGGCCGTGGCGATCGGCACCTCGCTGTTCCTCTATAACGACGCGACGATCTTTCCGGGCGTGAGGGCTCTTGTGCCCACGCTCGGCACTGCGGCGCTGCTGTTCGCTGGCAGCCAGCCACATGGCGGTCCCGTAACGCGACTGTTGGCTTCGAAGCCGTTCGTAGCGATCGGTCTGATCTCCTACTCGGTCTACTTGTGGCACTGGCCGCTCATGGCGATCTACCGGTACGGGTACGGAGAACTGACCCTCGGAGCGCAGTGGACCC
>DATMDI010000220.1:0-2481 GCA_035557875.1 Vicinamibacterales bacterium | reverse complement strand
CGTGATTGCGTGGAACGCGCTGCATGCCGTGCTCATCCTCGCGCAGGCACTGTCGATTCTCGCGTCGCGTACGATCGTCGGCCTCGAAGCCGACCCTGCGCGGTGCCGCGAGCTGCTCGACCGCAGCACCGCCGTCGCCACCGCGCTCAGCCCTTATCTCGGCTACGCCATCACGGCTGAGGTCGCGAAAGCGTCCGTCGCGAGCGGGCGGTCCGTCCGCGAGATCGTCCTCGAGCGCGGCCTGATGGACGCCGCGAAGCTCGACGAAATTCTGTCGCCGGAAGCGATGACCACGCCGGGCGTGGCCGGGAGGCACCAGTGAGAGGCACGAGGCTGGCGCTGATTGTCCTCGCTGTGATCTGTGGCGGCGGGCCTTCAGGCCCGCATCTCGGCGCCGAACCCGCGATCGCCGCGCAGCAGGATCGCGACCGACGGTTGTTCCCCCCGGAGGAACTGGGCGTCCTCGAGGGAGCGGACCGCGATGCGTGGCAGAAGCCCGACCTGATCATGGACGCGCTGCGAATCGGCGACGGCTCGGTCGTGGCCGACGTGGGCGCGGGCGGCGGCTGGTTCACGGTGCGTCTGGCCAAGCGCGTCGGGCCCAACGGCAAGGTCTACGCGGAAGACATCCAGCCGGAGATGCTCGCGGCGATCCGGCGCCGCGTCTTGCGTGAAGGCTTCAACAACGTGCTGTACGTGCACGGCAAGACGGCGGATCCGGGCCTCCCGGCCAGCGCGCTCGACGCCGTGCTGATCGTGGACGCGTACCATGAGATCGCGAACCCGGTGAACCTGCTGCAGCATCTGGGTGCCTCGCTCAAGCCGGCGGGCCGCATCGGGATCGTGGGCTCCACGCTCGAAGGCGGCGGCCCCGGCCCCCCGCTCAATCAACGCGTCGATGCGCAGAAGGTGATCGACGAGGCGTCGCACGCAGGCCTCCGGCTCGTCAGCCGCGAGACGTTCCTCGATTTCCAGTACCTGCTGATTCTGGGTCGCTGACGGTGATGGACAGAACCGGATGGTGATGAGCAGAACTAAAGTTCTGCTCCACAGGTGTCAGCGCAGTGCTGTTGGGCACTGTCAGTGCACTGCTGCTGTGAAACCTGCACCTGTGGCACAGAACTTTAGTTCTGTGCTCCAGGATTCAGGAACTTCCACGCCGCGGGCATGATTGCCGCCGCCAGGCATAGCTTGATCACGTCGGCGATGACGAACGGATAGAACCCGACGGCCATGGCGCTGGCAAACGAGCGGCTGTCCGCGCCCGGCGCGAAGAGCGCGAGCCACAGGACGCCGCAGGTGAAGACGACGGCGAGGCCCGCGGCCATCGCAGCGACGGACGTGAGGTAGCGCCGATCGAGACCGCGGCGCGCGAGGACGCCGGCTACCCACGCCGCAAACGGATAGCTGAGAAGATATCCAGCCGTGGGACCGAGCAGCCGCGCCGGGCCTTGCGGCAGCGTCGGGGAGGCCGCGAAGACCGGCAGGCCCGCGAGGCCCGCGGCCAGGTAGAGCACCTGGCTGAGCAGGCCCAGCTCCGGACCGAGTACCACGCCGCCGAGCAGCACCACCATCGGCTGGAAAGTGAACGGCACGGGCGTGAACGGCAGCGGTACGCTGATCTGTGCGGCTGCCGCGGTCAGCACCATCATGAAGAGCGTGGCGGCCAGCTTGAGGGGCGTCGAGATCGCGTCCGCACCAGACGAGGCGAGCACGGCGTCCATGAATACGGGCGCGCGGCGAGATGACGACATATCGGGCAGATTCTAACGTATGGCCTCAGCCCTGACAATTGCAGGCAGCGATTCCGGCGGCGGCGCCGGCATCCAGGCGGACCTGAAAACGTTTGCCGCGCTCGGCGTCTACGGCACGAGCGCCATCGCCGCTGTCACCGCGCAGAACACCGTGGCGGTGACCGGCATCCACGAAGTCCCCGCCGCCTTCGTCGTCGCGCAGATTGACGCGGTCGCCGACGACATCGCGATCGACGCCGTGAAGACCGGCATGCTGGCCAGCGCAGAAATCGTCGACGCGGTGGCGTCAGCGATCGCCCGCTGGAAGCTGCCCAACCTCGTCGTCGATCCCGTGATGGTGGCCAAGAGCGGCGACGTGTTGCTGACCGAGCCGGCGGTCGAGGCGATCCGGCGGTCGCTGCTGCCGCTCGCGGCCGTGCTGACACCGAATCGTCCGGAGGCGGAGCGGCTGCTCGGGCACAGCGTCAGCAACCGCGACGAAGCGCGGGACGCGGCCAGGCGGCTCGTCGATCTCGGCCCGCGCGCCGTGGTCGTCAAGGGCGGACACTTCGACGAGGCCGACATCGTGGATCTGCTCTACGACGGCTCGACGTTCCACGAGTTCCGCCATCCGCGCCTGCAGACCCGTCACACGCACGGCACCGGCTGCACGTTTGCCGCGGCGATTGCCGCGCTGCTCGCGCTCGGCCTGGCGCTTCCAGATGCCGTCCACCGCGCGATCGAGTAC
>DATMDI010000219.1:0-19459 GCA_035557875.1 Vicinamibacterales bacterium | reverse complement strand
CGCCTGGACCCGTAAGACCGAGGCTGCCCAGCTCTTCGCGGTCGGCGACGTCATCGAGGTGGCGATTGGTGCGATCGACAAGGAGCAGTACACCCAGCTGACCCTCGATCAGCCGCCGGTCGTCGAGGGCGCGCTCATCGCGATCGACAACCGCACCGGCCAGATTCGCGCGATGGTCGGCGGCTTCGACTTCGCCCGCAGCAAGTTCAACCGCGCCACCCAGGCGCGCCGGCAGGTCGGCTCGCTGTTCAAGCCGGTCCTCTACTCCGCCGCCATCGACCGCGGCTTCACCGCCGAGACCGTTTTCATCGACGAACCAGTGTCGTACGTCGCTGGCCCCAACCAGCCCCCCTACCGGCCTCTGAACTACGACCGCAAGTACGAGGGCCCGGTCACGCTGCGGCACGCGCTCGAGGACTCGCGCAACATCCCCGCCGTCAAGGCGATCGAAGCCATCGGGCCGGCGCAGGTCGTGGAATACGCCCGGGGGCTCGGGCTCACGGGCTCCTATCCGCCGTACCTGTCGCTGGCCCTCGGAGCCGCCGAATCCACGCTGCAGGAGATGACCAGCGCGTATTCGGCGTTCGCGAACCAGGGCGTCCGCCTGACGCCCTACTCGGTGCGGTCCGTCACCGATCGTGAGGGCATGATCATCGAGGAGAACCGCCCCGAGCCCCGCGAGGCGCTCCGCGCTGATACCGCGTTCCTGATGGCGCATCTGCTCGAAGGCGTCGTGCAGCGCGGGACGGCGGTGGCTGCCAAGGCGCTCGAGTGGCCGCTCGCGGGCAAGACCGGCACGATGGACGAGTTCACCGACGCGTGGTTCGTCGGCTTCGACCCCGACGTCACCGTCGGCGTCTGGGTGGGCTACGACGAGAAACGGCCACTGGGGAGCGGCGAGACTGGTGCGCAGGCGGCACTGCCCATCTGGATCGACTACATGCGCGCCTACATCAGCACGCGCCGCCGCGACAGCCCGCCCCGATTCGAGGCGCCGGGCAACATCGTCTTCGTCACCCTCCCGAACGGCGTGACCGAGGCGTTCATCAATGGCACCCAGCCCGCGGGGATGACGCCGGATCCGCCGGCGGCCCAACCTGACGCCACCCCGGCGCCAGCGACAGAAGCCGCGCCGTCGAAGGCGGCGGACTGAGGGGCCTGAGTTGGCCTTTAGCCTTTAGCCTTTCGCCTCTTGGTACTACTTCCGTCCGCCGGGAAGCTCCGGCCAAAGGCCAAAGGCTAGAGGCAAAAGGCTGGAGGCTCATGCTTCGCCGTATCACCGGCTTCACGACCGACGACGAGGGCCACTGGGTGGCGCTGCTCGAGTGCGGCCACCGCCAGCACGTGCGCCACCGGCCGCCATTCGAGCGCCGCGACTGGGTTACGACGCCAGAGGGCCGTGCTTCACGCCTCGGGGTCGTGCTGGATTGCCGGCGCTGCGATGACGCGCCCGAGACGCCCTCCGCCTGAGCCCTGTGGCACGAGGCGCCGCTGTGGTCGCGCTCCTCGTGCTGCTGGGGTACTACGGTGTGCTCTTCCTCGGCCAGCGACGCCTGCTCTATCCGCGCCCGCGCGGACCGATGCGGGCTCAGCCCATCGCGGGGATTGCGCACGTCCAGTTCGCTGGCGTGGATGGAGCAGTGCACGCCTGGTATGCCCCACCGCGCTCATCGGAGGCGGCCACGCATCCAGCGATCGTCTTCGCCCACGGCAACGGTGAACGGGCAGAAGACTGGCTCGACGGGTTTCGCGACCTGCAGGACGCGGGCATCGCGGTCCTCATCGTGGAGTACCCGGGCTACGGCATCGCGGACGGCTCGCCGACGCAGACCTCGATCACGAACGCCATCGTGGCCGGATACGACTGGCTGGGCGGCCAGAAGGCCGTCGACCGGAAGCGCATCGTCGCCTACGGCCGCTCGCTCGGAGGCGGCGCGGCGGCGCAACTGGCGGCGCGCCGGCCCGTCGCGGCGTTGATCCTCGAGTCGTCCTTCACGAGCGTGCGAGCCTTCGCCGGCCAATTCTTCGCGCCCGGCTTTCTCGTGCGGGACCCGTTCGACACCCTGGCGGTCCTGGCGCAGTACCGGGCACCCCTGCTGGTGCTCCATGGCACGCGCGACGCGATCGCCCCGGTCGCGCACGGTCACGCCCTCGCCGCAGCAGTGCCCGGGGCGATGTTCATCCCGCTGCCCTGTGGGCACAACGACTGCCCCCGCCCGTGGACCGCCGTTGTGGGCTTCTTGTCCCGTCACGCGATTCTGGTCGATCATCGCGCCGCCCCTTGACCCTGACGCCGCGTGAGGCCTCACAGTCCTGACATGGCCGTGCCGCGCACGTACCAGGTCGCCGATGTCGCCAGAGTATCTGGCGTGTCGATTCGCGCGCTGCACCACTACGACGCGATCGGTCTGCTGGTGCCGACCGGCCGCACGGACGCCGGCTACCGGCTCTATACCGGCACCGACCTGCTGCGCCTGCAGCAGATCCTGATCGGACGCGAGCTGGGGTTCCCGCTCGAGGAGATCAAGCGGTCGCTCGACGATCCGCAATTCGATCACCGTCAGGCGCTGCTCGAACAGCGGCGGCGCCTCGAATCGAAGGCGCAGGCGCTCGAAGGCATGCTGCACGCCGTCGACGCCGCCCTCGCCGTCGCAGGCCGCGAGCCGAATGGAGGAGTGATGGATACCAAAGAGCTCTTCAACGGATTCGATCCGTCGAAGTATGAGGCCGAGGCGCAGGAGCGCTGGGGCGAGACCGACGGGTACCGGCAGTCGATCCGCCGGACCAAGGGCTACACGCCCGAGGACTGGAAGCGGCAGCAGGCGGAACAGGGCGCGATCTACGCCGATGCGGCCGCCGCGATGCGCCGCGGCGTCGAACCGACCGCGCCCGCGGCCCTGGAGATCGCGGAGCGCCACCGGCTGTCGATCGACAAGTGGTTCTATCCGTGCAGCCACGCCATGCACGCGGGTCTTGCCGACATGTACGAAGCCGACGACCGCTTCAGGGCATCGATCGATGCGGCCGGCGCGGGGCTGACCACGTTCCTCGCGGCGGCGATTCGCGCGAACGCAGCCCGGGATGGCGCGGCCCGCTAACAGCGCGGACCGCGCGCGCTATCTGGCAAACCGGCTTCACGCCGGTTCGCTATTA
The DNA here is from genome assembly GCA_035557875.1 of Vicinamibacterales bacterium. Taxonomy (GTDB): domain Bacteria; phylum Acidobacteriota; class Vicinamibacteria; order Vicinamibacterales; family UBA2999; genus DASYRM01. The sequence continues at coordinate 16,306 of DATMDI010000219.1, read as the reverse complement.
GACCCGGGCCCACCCTCTCACGCAGGGCGGGGCTTCAGCCCCGCCTGCCCTGCTCAATCCTCGTCCGCGGCGGCGGCCGTCCCCAAGGTTCCGGCCGCCTTCTTCATCAGATAGGTCTTGATGAAGCCGTCGAGGTCGCCACCGAGCACCCGGTCCGGATCGCCGACCTCCATCCTCGTGCGGAGGTCCTTCACCATCTGATAGGGCTGCAGCACGTAGTTGCGAATCTGGCTGCCGAACGCGATCTCGCGCTTCTCGCCACCAATCTGATCGAGCTTGGCCTGCTGCTCCTTGAGCTTCCGGTCGAAGAGGCGCGCGCGCAGCACCTTCATCGCCGACGCGCGGTTCTTGTGCTGTGACCGCTCGTTCTGACACGACACCACGATGCCGGTCGGCAGGTGCGTGAGGCGCACCGCCGAATCGGTGACGTTCACGTGCTGGCCGCCGGCGCCGCTCGACCGGTAGGTGTCGATCCGCAGGTCCTTCTCGTCGATTTCGACGTCGGCGTCCTCGGGCAACTCGGGCCAGACGAAGACCGAGGCGAACGACGTATGCCGCCGCGCCGCCTGGTCGAACGGCGAGATGCGCACCAGACGATGCACGCCGGCCTCGGCGCTCATCAGGCCGAAGGCGTACTCGCCGCTGAACAGCACGGTCACGCTCTTGAGGCCGGCTTCGTCTCCAGGCTGGTAGTCGATCACTTCGCGGTTGAAGCCACGGCGCTCCGACCACTTGAGATACATCTTGAACAGCATCTCGGCCCAGTCCTGCGACTCGGTGCCGCCGGCGCCGGGATGGATGGTGACGATGGCGTTCGAGCGGTCGTACTCGCCGCCAAGCATCTTCTTCGTCTCGGCGGTCTCGACCTCGGTCTGGAGATCGTCGAGGCCACGCTCGAGATCGGCATCGACCGGCTCGCCGGCGGCGGCCCACTCGAAGAGGACGCCGATGTCGTCGGCACGGCGCCGCAGCGACTCGCGCAGGGCCAGATCGCCCTCGACGCGCCGCCGCCGCTGCATCACTTTCTGAGCCTCGCCCTGGCGGCTCCAGAAGTCGGGCGCGGCGGTCAGGCTCTCGATTTCCTCGAGCTCGGTTTCCAGGCCAGCTCCCTCAAAGATACCTCCGCAGCTCGAGCGAGCGCCGGGAGAGGTCGTCGTACCGCCGCGTCAGGTCTTCGAGATCCGCCACACATCCTCCTCGTCAACGCCGGCGACGCAAGGTCACCAGCGCAAGCACGGTGACGGCCACCGACGCATAAGCTGCCACGTCGCCGATCCGCGAGTAGACGGTGCGCCCCTGCAGGAAGCGCACGTCCACCACCATGCCCGTCTGTTCAAAGATAGCCGACTTCCCCACCACGCGCCCGTAGGGATCGACGGCGCCGCTGATGCCGGTGTTGGCGGCCCGCACGAGATACCGCCCCTGCTCGATCGCGCGCATCGATGCCAGCGCGAAGTGCTGGTACGGCGCCGAGGTCCGCCCGTACCAGGCGTCATTGGTGATGGTGGTCAACAGCTCGCTGCCGTTGGCCACTGCCTCCCGCGCCAGGTGCGGGAAGATGACCTCGTAGCAGATGGCCGTGCTCGCCCGGTGGCCGGCGACCGGCAGCATCACCACCTCGTCGCCGGCGGCAAAGGTCGCCAAGCCGCCGACCAGCGGCGCAACGAACGACACCCACTGCTGCAGCGGGATGAACTCGCCGAACGGCACCAGCTGGATCTTGCGGTAGACGGCCGCGGTGCGGCGGTCGGGCGTGACCACGAACGCGGCGTTGTAGAGGTGCGGCATGGGGCCGCGCTCCACCTGGTCGCTGCCGAATTGCAGCGGCACACCGACCTCGGCCGAGAGGTCGCGGATCGCCTGACCGCCGACGGCGTCTTCTTCGAACATGAACGGCGTGGACGACTCCGGCCAGATCACGTAGCGGGCGCCGCGGCGCACCGCGTCGCGGGTCATCGCGATGTAGGTCGTGAAAATGCGGCGCGCCTGGCTCGGATCCCACTTGTCGCGCTGTTCGATGTTCCCCTGGATCAGCCCGACCTTGATCGGCGTACCCGCACGCGTCAGCGAGCCCTCGGCCACCCGCCACGTCCCCCAGGCGGCGAGACCGAAGAGCGCGAGCGCGGTGCCGCCGAGCGCCAGGAAGCGCGAGCGGCCCGTGGCCACGAGCGCGTAGGCAATGGCGGCGTTCACCGACGCGACGATCAGCGACATGCCGTAGACGCCCACCAGGCTCGCGGCCTGCGCGATCGCGAGCATCTCGATCTGGCTGTCGCCGAGCGGCACCCACGGAAACCCCGAGAGCAGCGTGCCGCGGAGGTACTCGCCGGTCACCCAGGCCGCGGGCGCGAGCCACAGCCCCCGCGCGCCGGTGCGCGCCAGCAGCACGCCGAGCGCCGTGGTCGCGACCGAGAGATAGAGCCCGAGATAGAGCGACAGCAGCAGCACGCTGACCGGCCCCAGCGGCGCCGGCAGGCCGCCGAACGTCACCAGCACGCCGCCGGTCCAGTACAGCGTGCCGCTGAAGTAGACGACCGACGTGACGAGTCCGAGGAGGAACCCGCGACGCGCGCTCGTACCCGGCAGCGGGCCCGCGCGTCCCGTCCAGCCGCTCAAGGCAAGAAAGAGCGGCACCAGCGCAATCCAGGCGCACGCCGGATGACCGAACTTGGGAAAGCTGAGGGCAAGGAGCGCCCCCGCGAGGGCGGCCAGGACGATGTCTCGACGGACCACTAGGCCTGCAAGGTCTCCCGGGCGGGTTCGATGAGCGACTTCAGCCGCTCGACGACGGTGCGCGTCGCGAACGGCTTCGGAATGAACGGCATGTCGTCCACCGCGTTGGGGCCGGTCGAAAACTCCTCGCGTGCGTAGCCGGACATCAGCAGCACGCGCAGCGCCGGCAGCGTCCGGCGCAGCTGCCGCGCCAGCTGCACACCGCTCATGCCGGGCAGGCTGATGTCGCTCAGGAGAATCTGGAACGACGGCGACGCCAGTGCCAGCGCTTCTTCGGCGCTGCTCGCGGTCACGACCTCGAAGCCATTGCGCTCGAGGGCCGACGAGAGCAGCTCGCGCACGGCACTCTCGTCCTCGACGAGCAGCACCCGCGGCAGTTCGCGCACGACGGACGGGGCCGGCGCTGGCGCCGGGGCGTCCCCAGTGGCCGGGTTGCCGTCGATCGGCAGCAGGACGACCACGCGCGTCCCCGCCTGCGGCACGCTCTCCACCCAGACGAAGCCGTTGCTCTGCTTGACCAGGCCATAGACGGTCGCCAGTCCGAGGCCGGCACCGCCGCCCTTCGGCTTCGTGGTCACGAACGGCTCGAAGGCGCGCGCCGCGAGCGCCGGCTCCATGCCCGTGCCGGTGTCCTCGACCTGGAGCCGGATGTAGGCGCCGGCCCGGAGCCAGGGACGATCCGCGCGCATGGCTTCGTCGACGTCGAGCAGATCGGTACTGATCGTCAGCCGGCCGCCGCCGGCCATCGCATCGCGCGCGTTGTCCACGAGATGCGCGAGCACGTGAATCAGCCGCATGCGGTCGGCCCGGACCGGTGCGGTCCGCCGGCCGCGCCGCAGCACGACCGTCACCGACGAGCCGACTCGCCGCTGGATCGCGGTGCGCAGATCGCCGACGAGCCGCGGCAGATCGAGCGAGCGAGGCTCGAGCACCTGCCGCTGTCCGAGCGACAGCAGGCGATCGGTGAGCTGCGCCGCGCGCGTCGCGCTAGTCCGGATCTCCACCGCGGACTTCTGCAGCGGGCTGTCGGCCGACAGTCCGGACGTCAGCCGCTCGGCATGGCCGATCACCACCTGCAGCAGATTGTTGAAATCGTGGGCGATGCCCCCGGCGAGCCGGCCGACCGCTTCGAGACGCTGCGACCGCGTCACCGCGTCTTGCGCGTGCCGTCGCTCGCTGACCTCGATCGCAGTGCCGATGATCGCCGGCCGCCCGTCGTAAACGAGCGGCGCCGTGGTCGCGTAGACCCAGGTCTCGGTGCCATCCGGTCTGCGAATCCGGAACTGCGACCGCGACATCCCGAGCGAACCCTCCTCCTGTTCGTAGCCGCGCTCGAGCAGGTGGGCACGGTCGTCGGGATGGATGACGTCGATCGAGGCGCGGCCCACGAGTTCCGACGGATCAGCGCCCGCCAGCGCCGCAAACGCGCGATTCACATACCGCAGCTGGTGATCCTGGATGACGAACAGCGCCGCGGGACTCGCGTCCGCGAGGTTCGCGGCATCTCCGCCCGGGCGGCCGACCGGATCAGCGGGACGGTAGCTGCTGTCACTCATGTCCAGATCCGGCCGCGGGACGACTATCGTGTCACCCAGGGCTTGAACTGCTCGTCCCGTTCGAGCTTGGCGGCCACTGTATCGGCCTCCCGTTTCGACGGGTACTTGCCCACGCGCACGCGGTAGGTCGTGGGCGATCCGGGTGTGGACGCGGTCGTGACGAACGCCGGATAACCCTTGCTCGACAGACGCCCGCGAATGGCGTCGGCCTCGCTCTTCTGCCGCACCGCTGCCACCTGTACGACGAAGCCCGATCCAGCCCCGGCGGCGGGAGGCGGCGCGTCGACCACGGGCTCCTTTGCGGGCTCCTTCGGGGCCGCGGCAGTGGTTGCCGCAGGTTTGGACGTGGCCGGCTTGGCCGGTACGCTCTCGGGAGGCGGCACTCTGGCCGCGGCGGTGGTTGCGAACGGCTCGCGAACGCCAGCACCCTCCGGCACTTCTTCGGAAACCGGCTCGGGTTCTTCGAGGCGCTCCGGATAGCTCAACCCAAGGCGGCTCGAGGCAGAGGCCGACCCACTCGCACCGGTGGCAGGCGTGGCCGTCGTATCCGGGAGGGCGTCGGCGCGCGCGTCGTCGGGAGTAGTGGGATCGCCGCCCTCGGCGGCCAGCACCGTGCCACTCGGCTGAGGCGGAACGCCCCGACCGACCAGGACCCCGCACAAGAAGATCACGACAGCGACCACAGTGGCCGTCATGAAGAGGAACACGAGCTGCTTCCCGTTTAACTGGATCTCGTGAAGTCCTTCATCTGGCATGGTTTAGTCGGGCTCATGCTAACACGTTTCGGCGCGCCGGCGCATGCGATCAAGGCGGCGGCAAAGTGCTCAGCAGCTCGCTTGCCGCGGTGTTGCCCGGCTCCGCGGTGAGCACCGCCTGCGCCTCCGCTCGCGCCGCCGCATACTCGCGGGCCGCGGTGTAGGCTTCGGCCAGCGTCAGACGCGCCAGGACGATGTCGCGGCTCCAGATCGAGATCTTGAGCGCATCCACGGCCTCACGAGCGCGGCCAAGGCGCAGAAGGACGCGGCCGATGAGCAGATGGGCTTCGCTGTCGTACGGCGAGAGGAACACAGCGCGGCCCAGTTCGGCGAGCGCGTCGGCGTCGCGCCCGGCCTCCGCCAGTCGCCGCCCGTTGGCAAGATGGAAGCTGGCGAGCTCGCGCTGCTCGCGCTGTCCGGTCGCCGCAATCGCGCTGTCGACGCGCGTGCGCGCTGCCGGGTCGAGCTCGGTCTTGAGGCGCTCGAGGCCGCGCGGGACGGAATTGGCGTTGCGCTTGGCATCGAGCTCGCTGTAGACGGACGACAGGCGGCGGGCGAGGTCCTTCTCGCGCGCGCCCTCGTCGGCCGCGCCGCTGGCCTGAAGCGCCGCGCCCAGTACGTAGTGCGCATCGTCGTCGGCGGGGCTGCGCCGCACGGCATCACGCAGCGCCGCAACGGCCTGCGGATATTCACGGGCAATCCAGTGCGCATACCCGAGATTGAAGAACAGATCCGCGTCTTCCGGATCGAGCGTGGTGGCCTCGCGGAACAGGTCCGCGGCTTTGGGGCCCGGCCCAGGACGCCGAAGCTGGATGATCCCCATGTTGTTGGCCGCGGCCGCGTCCGGCCGTGCCCGATGCAGCGCGCCCAGGCCCGCCGAGGCCTCCGGATACCGGCCGAGCTGCAGTTCGGACACCGCGCCGAGGAACGCTGCACGGCGCCCGTTCGGGCCGCCGTCGGTGATCACGTCCACCGCCATGCGCGCGCGCTGATGCTCGCCCTGATCGGAATAGACCTGCCACAGCTCGAAGCGTGCCTCGTCGAACGCCGCCGCCTGCTCCAGGGCGGACGTCAGTAATCTCACCTTGGTCGCGGGGTCCGCGGTGACCAGGCTGCGAACGAACAGCTCGAATGCCGCCGCGGGCGGGCGGGTGGCCGCTGCGGCGTCTCCCGGCGGGCGGGCGCTGAGCACGAGGCGCCGCCCGAGGCGCGCCGCCACGTCGAAGAGATCGACGCGCCGGCCGCGCTCGACGATCTCCTCCGCCATATGCCCGGTGTCCACGCGAATCGTCCGCGCGCGGAACACGAGCTCGCCGGCGGTCGCCTCGACGCGTCCCACGATGGCCGCCGAGGCGCCCACGACGCTGGCCAGTCGGACGACGGTGGCGTGACTGAGGAGTGGCACACTCGGCACGCGCAGCCGTTCCATGGCCTGGAGCCGATCCTCGCGCGAGATCGCCGGCACGCCCGCGGCGCGCAGTTCGCGCGTGAGGGCAACGGCGGCCAGTTCGCCCAGCCATTCCTCTTTGCGCTCGTCCGAGACGGCCTGGAACGGCATCACCAGCGGCCGCACCGTGTCGCCGGGCGTCTGCGCCTGCCCTGGACGGGCCGCGGCCACAGTGGCCCAGATGCCGATCAGCAGCGCTGCGACACGACGGCCGCGTGTCACTGCGCGTCCCCTTCCGTGCGGATCGCCAGTCCGATCACGCAGCGTGGCGCGCCGGTCGCACGGCAGCCGTCGGTCGCCACCCGTACGTCGAGGCCGAACAACGTCATGAGACGGGCGATCGCTGCGGAGTAGTACTGGCACAGCGGTTGGGTGGTGGGCTCGCGCACCTGACAGAACAGCGATCCGCGAAGGTCCACCGCACGGACAGCAAACCCGCGCCAGCGGACGAGCGCCCGGCTGCCGCCGTAGGTCTGGCGGACCAGCCGGCGCGCCAGCCGCATCACGTACCAGACTCTCACGCGCGGCGGCAGCGAGGCCGTGAAGCGGCGCTCGAGTGGTGACATCGCAAGCACCATCCATTCGGCGGTGTACTCGCCCGCGCGAGTGGCGACCGCGGAGTAAGGCGCACCCTCCTGGCGGAGAAAGCTGAGGGTCGCCGCCAGGGGCGCCAGACCGATGCGGCCGTCGCGCAGGCTGCCCGGATGGAGCCACCCCTCGTAGAAATCGAGCCGCGCCGGCAGCACGTCCGCGATGCCCTGGTGCAGGCTCGCCACGAGCAGGCGCCCGACGCCCGCGTCATTCATGGAGGCGATTTCTGATAACGTTAACGCTGGCCGCTGACGTGTGCGGGCGGGTCTGAAGACCAGCCCCTGCGAGAATGCGTGCGCGCAACAATGGCCCCGAGTGGCTGACAGCGTACCGCACGTCCTGCACGACCGCAACGGCCAAGCGCTGCACCCTTGAGCAGATGTCCCGATCCTCGCCCATCACTCGATGATTCTTCCGGTCCAAACCCGCGTTCGCGAGCACCTGGCCGCGGTCCTGGCGCAGCTCTATGGGCTGGACGCCGCGGCTCTGCCGGCCGTTTCCCTCGAATCCCCGCCCACCCGCGAGCTCGGCGACCTGGGTACGCCGATCGCGTTCGAGCTGGCGCGCCGGCTGCGCAAGGCGCCGCGCGCCATCGCGGCGGAAATCGCCGCGGCCTCGACATCGGTGCCCGGCGTGCGGCAGGTTGTCGCGGCCCCCAACGGGTACCTCAACTTCTTTCTCGACCGTTCGACCTTCCTTCGTGAGCGGCTGGGGCGCGCGCCGGTTGCGGCGTCCGCCCGGGACGGGAAGGCGATCGTCGAGCACACGGCCATCAACCCGAACAAGGCGGCCCACATCGGCCACCTGCGCAACGCTGCGCTCGGCGACACGCTCGTGCGGGCGCTCCGATTCCGCGGCACCAGCGTCGAGGTGCAGAACTACATCGACGACACCGGGGTACAGGTCGCCGACGTCGTGGTCGGCTTCCGCGAGATCGATCGCAAGTCGCTCGAGGAGATAAGGCAGATCGCCGATTCGACGCGCTTCGACTACTACTGCTGGGACCTCTACTCGAAGGTCACCGAGTGGTACGGCGGCGACAAGGCGCGGCTCGCCATCCGGGCCGCGACCCTGCACGACATCGAGCACGGCGGCAACGACAACGCCGCGGCCGCCGCCTTCATCGCCGACCGCATCGTGCGCTGCCACCTGAAAACGATGGCGCGTCTCAACGTGGACTACGACCTCCTGACCTGGGAGGGCGACATCCTCCGCCTCAAGTTCTGGGCGCAAGCGTTCGACGTGCTCAAGGCCAAAGGCGCGGTCTACCTCCGGCAGGAGGGCCGCCTGGCCGGCTGCTGGGTCATGCCGATTCAGGAAGATCTCGACGCCCCGGCCGAGACCGAAGCGCCAGCGGCAACGCCCGAAGGGGTGATGGACGCGGTGGATCCCGCGGACACGGCCGCCGACGACACCGTCGATGCGGAGCGCGAGAAGGTCATCGTCCGCTCCAACGGCGTCGTGACCTACGTTGGCAAGGACATCGCCTACCAGTTCTGGAAGCTGGGCCTGCTCGGGCGCGACTTCCAGTACCGCGTGTTCGTCGATCGGCGCGACGATCCATTGTGGGCAACCTGCAGCAGCGGCGGCGTGAACGGTCATCCGCCGTTCGGCGGAGCGTCGTACGTCTACAACGTGATCGACGTGCGGCAGTCGTACTTGCAGAAGCTCCTGAAGCAGGCGCTCATTGCCGTCGGCAACCCCGAGGGCGCCGAGCGCTCGCACCACTTTTCGTACGAGATGGTGGCGCTGTCGCACGAGACCGCGCGCGAGCTCGGCCACGCGCCGGCGCCCGATTCCGAAGAGGCTCGCAAGCCGTTCGTCGAGGTATCGGGCCGCAAGGGGCTGGGGGTGAAGGCCGACGACCTGCTCGACACGCTGATCGAGAAAGCCGGCGGCGAGGTCGTGAAGCGCAACCCCGAGTTCAGTGCCGCCGACACCCAACGCGTGGCCGGCCAGCTCGCCGTGGCCGCCGTGCGCTACTTCATGATCAAGTTCTCGCGCGGCAAGGTGATCGCGTTCGATCTCGCCGAGGCGCTCAGCTTCGAGGGTGAGAGCGGACCCTACATCCAGTACGCCGTGGTGCGCGCCAACAACATCCTGTCGAAGCTGGCGCAGCGCTTCGAGGTGGACGAGGCCGGCCTGGTCGCGTCGCTCGACGGCCTGCCGCCGGCGGAGCTCGACGGCGGCAACGGATCGCACGAAGTGTGGAGCCTGGCGCTCGAGGCCGCGCGGCTCGACGATGTGGTCGAGCAGGTCGTGCGCACACTCGAGTTCTCGGTGCTGGCGAAGTACGCCTTTTCCCTGGCGCAGTCGTTCAACGCCTTCTACCACCGCGCGCCAATTCTGGCTGAGGAACGTGACGACGTCCGCCGCTGGCGCGCCGCCGCGGTGGTCTACGTCCGCGCCCAGCTCACGCGAGCGCTCGACCTGATGGGCGTCGAGGTGCCGGCGCGGATGTGATGTAGAGGGCCGTCTTCAGACCGCCCCGAGGGATCCCTGTATGCCAATCGTCGCCATCACGCCCTGCAAGAAGCCGCGCGACTACGAGGCGGCCGTCCGGCGTGCCGGCGCCACGCCGCGGCCGCTCGCGCTCGACGATGCGGCAGCCGAGGCGCTGCGCGGCGTGGACGGGTTGCTGCTCACGGGCGGCGACGACGTGGATCCGGCGTTGTATGGCGAACCGCCCCACACCACATTCGACGTCGCCGAACCGGGCCGCGACGCGTTCGAAATCGATCTCGTGCGCCGCGCGCTCGACGCCGATCTGCCGGTGCTGGCCATCTGCCGCGGCCTGCAGGTGCTCAACGTCGCATTGGGCGGCACCCTCATCCAGGACATCCCGAGCGAGCCCGGCCGCCTGCTGCCGCACGACACCGAAGGCCCCCCCACCACGCCGGCGCACACCGTCACCGTCGCCCCGGGCTCGTGCCTGGCCGCGCTCGTCGGCCCCGATGACGTCCGCACCGTGAACAGCCGCCACCACCAGGCCGTGCGCGCGCTCGGCCGCGGTCTCATCGCCACCGCCACGTCACCCGACGGCCTCATCGAAGGGGCCGAAGTCCCCGCCGCACGCTTCTGCGTCGGCGTGCAGTGGCACCCCGAGAATTTCCACCAGACCGGCGAGTTCGACAGGCTTTTCGATGGCTTCGTGGACGCTTGTCGAACTCGGGCCAGGTCAGGTGGGTCGGGTGGGTAAGAACGCTGGTCACGACACAGCTCGCGCGTGGTCATGACGACAAGTGCTTTTACCTACCTGACTCACCTGACCTACCTGACCTACCCGACCTCTCGATCGAACACCGCCACGGTCTCGATGTGCGCGGTGGAGGGGAACAGGTCTACGCCGGTCAAGCCGGTGAGCTCGTAGCCGGCATCGACGAGGGCACGGCTGTCACGGGCAAGAGTGGCGACGTCGCACGAGACGTAGATCAGCCGCCGGGCACCGAGGCGCACGACCCCGGCGCGCGCGTTGTCGGAGAGGCCGGTGCGCGGCGGATCGACCAGGCAGGTGGCGATTGCCCCGAGGTGGCCGGCCAGGGCGGCCTCGACGCTGCGCCGCAGCACCTGCACGCGGGCGCCGAAGGGCCTCGCGTTCACCTCCAGATCCGTGCCGCTCGTCGGATCGCCCTCGACAAGGGTCACCGGCTCGTGGTCTGCGGCCACGGCCAGGCCGAACAGGCCGACCCCGGCGTAGAGATCCGCGACCGGGCCCGCGGTCACGAGCGCGGCCACGTGCCGCACCAGCGGCTCGAGCAGGAACCGGTTGCCCTGGAAGAAGGATCGGACGTTGCGCGACAGCCGCAACGGGGGTCCACCGGCGTTCGCCGCCGGCACGTCGTCGGCGACGATCGGGGCACCGGCGACGATTGCCACGGCCGGCGACGACGAACCGTGCGCGCTCACGCCCGTGAGCCCGTCCCCGAGCGGCGCCAGCGCTCGCGTGTCGACGGGGCCGCGGACTTCGACGTGCACGACCCGCTGGCTGGCCGGCACGTTCTCGGCCAGCTCCACGGACAGGATCGAATCCGCCACGCGGGGGTCGAGCACGGCCTGCGCGGCAGCGAGCCATGCAACCGCGCCGTCAGAGAGCTGCCCGGTGGCGGCGGCATCGCAGAGCGCATGCGAGCCCTCGCGGAAGAATCCGAGGCGTCCCGCCGCGGCGTGAAATCGCGCCCGCATGCGGTATCCGGCCTCCGGCGAGGGCATGACCGGTGGCGCCGTGGTGAGCGGCAGGCGCCCGATGCGGCGAAAGGCATCGGCAATCACCTCGGCCTTGAGCGTCCGCTGCCGCTCGTAGGCGATGTGCGCGTACTCGCGGCCGCCGCAGCGCCAGTCCTCGGCGCTACGCCGGTCAGGCGATGGCACGAGCACGTCCACCGTGTCGGCGTGCGCCACCGACCGGGCCACGCGCTCGACCCGTGCGGCCACGCGTTCGCCGGGGATGGCCCCCGAGACGAGCACGACCTGCCCCTCGTGCCGGCCCAGCATCCGTCCGCCAGCCACCGGCCGCTCGACGTCGACCGTGATCGTCGCTCCCGACTTCAGCACAGAGTCATGATTCGAGGGCGATGGCCGGCAGCGAATAGCGATCGCGAATCAGGCGATCGACACAGGCGGTGTGGGCGGCCGCAAACGCCTCGGCCGGCATCCGGTCGCGGAACGCCTTGAGCTCGCTGCCGGCCTCACCCTCGAGCGTTGCGAGGGCCGAGGCGTCGAGTTTCGCCCGCACCGCGGCCACGAGGGCCGCGTCGAGCGTCCGCAGGCGGTCCAGGAGTTGCCGCCGCGCGTCGCCGCGAAGCCCCTTGGCGTGCTGCCGCGAGGCGTCGATCTCCGCGACCAGCGGATCGACGACGTCGCCGAGCGCGATCGCGCCGCTGCCGCGCAGCAAAGTCAGGCGGGCAACGACACGATCGAGATGCGCCGCGAGCGACGCGTGCCGCCGGGCGTGTCCGTCGTCCGGGGCCGTCCCATCCTCGAACGCCGCGGCCGGCACGCCCACGGCGCGGCGCCACGCGTCGAACACGTCCAGCACGTCGGCGTCGCAGAATTCCACCCGCACCGGCCGCCGTCGCGGCCCCTTGGCTTCGTGCCGCTCGACGCAGCGGTCGATGCCGCGACACGCCACCCGCAGCGGCACGCCCTTGGCGGCCCAACCTGCAACGCAGTCGAAGGCCGGCCCGACGACGCGCACCAGGTGGCCGTCGTTGCGCTTGCACAGGTAGGCCTCGATGGCGCGGCAATAGGCGCCGAGATCGGCTGGTTCGCCGGCCCCGGCTGAATCGGCTGCAGTTCCTGTCACTCCGTCCACCGTACTTCACCCGCGGTCAGCCGCACTACTCCGTCCTCGGCGGCCACGACCAGTGCACCGGACGCGTCCACGTCGCGTGCGGTGCCGGTCCGCGTTCCCGCGGGCGCGTCCCACTCGACACGGCGTCCGAACGTCGCCGCGGCGCGCCGGCGCCAGTCCGCCAACACGAGGCTCTCGTCGGGCGTTCCGAGCATCGTGTAGCGGCGCCACAGCGCGGCGAGGCACTCGGCCAGCACCGCGCCGCGAGGGACCGCGCGGCCCAGCTCGCCTTCGAGCGAGGTGGCCCGGGCTGCGACCTCGGGCGGATACGCCGCGGGCATGACATTGATGCCGATGCCGAGGACCACGTGCAGCACGCGCTCGCCCGCCGATCCGGCCTCGGCCAGGATACCGGCCAGCTTCCGCGGCGTGCGGCCGCTCACGCAGACGTCGTTCGGCCACTTCACTTGCGTGTCGAGCCCCGTGGCCGCGGCAATGCCTTCGGATACCGCGAGCCCGGCGGCCATCGTGAGCAGCCCGACCGCCCGGGCCGCCGGCCGCAGCACGGCGCTGACGTAGATGCCGGCACCCGCCGGCGACGCCCACACGCGCCCCAGGCGGCCGCGTCCCGCCGACTGCGCGTCGGCCAGCACCAGGCAGCCTTCCTCGCCGCCGTGTTCGGCCCAGTTCAGCGCCCGGTCGTTGGTGGACCCGACCTGTTCGAACCACAGCACGCGCGACGCGAGCGGCCCGAGCCGCGGCCGCGCCTGCGCGAGCGCGTCGGCAAACTCGTCAGGAAGAACGCCGGACGCATCGAGCGGCCACTGAGTCACGTCCCGAGAGGCGAAGCCTCGGCGGGTTCAATCTCGAGGCTGAGATCGGCGGCGGGCGCCGAGTGCGTGAGTGCCCCGACCGACACGTAATCAGCTCCGGTGGCGGCCAACTCGGGCAGCCGCGCCAGCGTGACACCGCCGGAGATCTCGGTTTTCGCCCGGCCCCCGCAGCGGCGCACCGCTTCCAGGATCTCTGGCGTCGACAGATTGTCGAGCAGCACGATGTCGGCGCCGGCGCGCAGCGCATCGTCCACCTGATCGAGGCTCTGCGCCTCGATCTCGATCGGCAGCCCTCGAGCGGCCGCGCGCATCCGGCTCACGGCGCACTCGACGCCACCGGCCAGGCGCACGTGGTTGTCCTTGATGAGGATCCCGTCGTCGAGCCGCATGCGGTGATTGACCGCGCCGCCGGCGCGCACGGCGTATTTTTCGAGCGCCCGCAGCAGCGGCGTGGTCTTGCGCGTGTCGAGCACGATGATGCGGCCGGCCGCGGCGTCCACGAACTGGCGAGCCAGCGTGGCCGTACCGGAGAGACGCTGCACGAAATTGAGAGCGGTACGCTCGGCGGTAAGCAGGCCGGCCGCCAGCCCGCGAAATTCGCCGACGATGTCGCCCGGCTCGCACCGATCGCCGTCGCGACGCCGGCCGTGGATCTCGACGCCCGGGTCGCATTGCCGAAACGCTTCGCTCGCGACGTCGAGCCCGGCGAGCACGCAGGTGGTCTTGGCCACGAGCACCGCCGTCGCCCGCTGACTCGGCGTCACCGTGGCCGCCGTCGTCACGTCGCCGCGCCCGATGTCTTCGGCGAGCGCCTGACGAACCAGCTCGCGGTAGTCCTCCGCCGCCAGCGGTGCGAACGCCGGACGTGTCATGCGCCCGGTTCCCCCGCCTTCACGGCGTTCTCCTCGGAGAATACGAATTCTGCGGTCGGCACGTCGGCGAACGCCAGATCACGAATGTGCGCCGCCGCCTGGAAGTCGCGTGCGGCCGGCATGAGTCCCTCGAGCGCCGCGGGTAGCACCGCGCGCTCGATCACCGACTTGACCGGGCGCTTTTGCACTGCCTTTTCACGCCGAACGTCAGCGAGGGCGGCCTGGGCCCGGATGAACACCACGACCGCCGCATCGTCGTCGCCGCCGATGGGCGCGACCACTTCTCCCGGCGTCGGCCACGCGGCGCGGTGCACGCGGCCCGGCTGCCACCACGACCACACTTCCTCGGTGACGAACGGCAAATACGGCGCGAAGAGGCGCAGCAGCGCCGAGAGCGCCACGAGCATGGCGCTGTTGGCGCTGGCGGCGCCCTCGGGACCGAAGTCCCCGTAGCGGCGCGACTTCACCATCTCGAGGTAGTCGTCGCAGAAGCCCCAGAAGAAGCTCTCCGTGCGTTCCAGCACGCGCGCATAGTCGTAGGCCTCGAGCGACGTGGTCGCCTCACCGACGAGCCGCGACAGGTTCGTCAGCATGCCGCGATCGAGCGGCTCGGTGATCGGACCGCGCGGCTCGGCCTGCAGCAGCGCAAAGCGCGAGGCGTTGAGCAGCTTGATGGCGAGCCGGCGCCCGACTTTCATCTGCGCGGCGTCGAACGCCGTGTCGGTGCCGGGACGGCCGCTGGCGGCCCAGTAGCGCACGCCGTCGGAGCCGTGCTCCTGCAGCAGCCCCATCGGGGTCACCACGTTCCCCTTCGACTTCGACATCTTCTTTCGGTCCGGGTCGAGGACCCAGCCCGAGATCGCCGCGTGGCGCCACGGAAGCCTCCCGTGCTCGAGCTGCGCTCGCAGTACCGTGGCGAAGAGCCAGGTGCGGATGATGTCGTGCGCCTGCGGTCGCACGTCCATCGGGAACACCTGCGCGAACAGGTCGGGGTCTTCCAGCCAGCCGGCCGCGACGTGCGGCGTGAGCGACGACGTAGCCCAGGTGTCCATGATGTCGGGATCGCCGGCAAAGCCGCCTGGCTGATTGCGCTGATCGGGCCGGTAGCCGGCCGGAGTATCGGTCGAGGGGTCGATCGGGAGCTGCGCCTCGTCGGCCAGCAGCGGGTGTGCGTAGTCGAGCGTTCCGTCGGCCGCGATCGGGTACCACACCGGAAACGGCACTCCGAAGAACCGCTGCCGGCTGATGCACCAGTCGCCCGACAGCCCGTTCACCCAGTTCTCGAACCGGTGCGCCATGTACTCCGGGTGCCACTGCAGCTCGCGGCCGCGCGCCAGAAGCTCGGCCCGGAAATCCATCGTCTTTACGAACCACTGGCGGCTGGTGATGATCTCGAGCGGCCGGTCGCCCTTCTCGTAGAACTTCACCGGGTGCGTAATCGGGCGCGGCTCGCCCACCAGATCGCCGCTCTCGCGCAACAGCTCCACGATGCGGGTTCGCGCCTTGGCCGCCGACAGACCGGCAAGCTGGTCGTAGACGCCCTGCGCGGCTGCCGCGTCGCGCGACGGCCAGGCGTCGCCGCCAAAGGTCACCGGCTTGAGCGCGCCGTTCGATTGGATGACGGCGCGCACCGGCAGCGACAGCTCGCGCCACCAGGTCACGTCGGTGAGATCGCCGAAGGTGCAGATCATCGCGACGCCGCTGCCCTTCTCGGGATCGGCCAGCGGATGCGCCTTCACCGGCACCGGCACTTTGAACAGCGGCGTCACGACCTCGCTGCCGAAGAGCGGTTGATAGCGGACGTCGTCTGGATGCGCCACCAGGGCCACGCACGCCGGCAGCAGCTCCGGGCGCGTCGTATCGATCTCCACGTACGAGCCGTCGGCGCGGGAGAACCGCAGCAGGTGATAGGCCCCCGGCTGCTCCCGGTCCTCGAGCTCCGCCTGCGCTACCGCCGTTCGGAAGTCCACGTCCCAGAGCGTCGGCGCCTCGATCTGGTAGGCCTCTCCGCGATCGAACAGGCGCAGGAAGGAGGCTTGCGACACTCGGAGCGCCGGGCGGCCGATCGTCGCGTAGGTGCGCGACCAGTCCACCGACAGCCCCAGGTGCCGCCACAGGTCTTCGAAGGCTTTCTCGTCCTCGGCCGTGAGGCGTGCGCACAGCTGAACGAAGTTGGGGCGCGACACCGAGATCGGGGTCTTGCCCGGCTTCTCCGGCGGCTCGAACGAC
>DATMDI010000218.1:0-2300 GCA_035557875.1 Vicinamibacterales bacterium | reverse complement strand
TGCTGCAGGCCATCGACCCGGCGCGCACTCGTCCGGCGGTGCTGCTCATCGACGAGATCGATCGCGCCGACGACGAGTTCGAAGGCTACCTGCTCGAACTGCTGGCCGAGTTCCAGGTGACCATCCCCGAAATCGGCACGGTGCGCGCCACGCAGCGCCCGCTGGTGATTCTCACGTCGAACCGCACCCGCGAAGTGCACGACGCGCTGAAGCGGCGCTGCCTCTATCAGTGGCTCGAGTATCCGAGCTTCGAGAAAGAGCTGGCGATCGTGCGGGTGCGGGTTCCCGAGGCGTCGGCCCGGCTCTCGGCCCAGGTGACGGCGCTGGCGCAGGAGCTGCGGACGCAGGATCTGTACAAGCTGCCCGGCGTGTCGGAGACCATCGACTGGGCCGCGGCGCTGGTGGCGCTGGCGCACGAGCGTGTGACCGAAGCCGCTATCGAGGACACGCTTGGCGTGGTGCTGAAGGCGCGCGAAGACGTGGACGCACTGCGAGGCGCGCGGATCGGCGAACTGCTCGCGCGCGCCACGGCACGGGCCGCCCGGGACGCATGACCGGCGGCGCCGGCGACGCGCTACTGGCGCGGCTGCTCGGGTTCGAGCGGCTGCTGCGCCAGCTGGGTCTCGACGTGCATACCGGCCGGATGCTCGACGTCGTCGCGGCCCTCGCGTACGTGGACCTTGGCATCAGGGACGACGTATTCCACCTGCTCCGGACCCTGCTCGTGCACCGGCACGAGGACCTCGAGATGTTCGACCGCGCCTTCGACGTGTTCTGGCGCCAGATGGCCGGCGCGGAGGCCGCGGACTCGGATGGCGGGGATGGGCCGGCCGGCCCCGCTCGCACGGCTTCCCGCGAGGCCGCCGGCCTCCTCGAAACGCAAGCCGAGACCGCCAGCGTCGAGCCGGGCGACGACGCGATCGACGTGCCCGCGTGGAGCGACATCGAAGCGCTGTCCACCAAGGATTTCGCCGAGTTCTCGGCCGCCGAGCTGGAGGCGGCTCGGGTCGCACTCGCGCGGCTCGACTGGCATCCGGGTTCGAGGCGGACGCGGCGCTGGGTGCCGGGACGCGGGTCGCGTCTCGACCTGCGGCGGGCGCTGCGTCTGAGCGTCCGCACCGGCGGCGACATGGTGCGCCTGCCGCGGCGCGTGCGGCGCGTGCGGCCTCGCCCGATCGTCCTGCTCTGCGACGTGAGCGGGTCGATGGAGGTGTACTCACGGCTCCTGGTGCACTTCGCCCATGCCCTCACGCGGCGCCACCGCCGCGTCGAGGCGTTCCTGTTCTCGACGCGGTTGACCCGCATCACCCGCCAGCTGCGCTCGCCGCGCATCGACGACGCCGTGCGCTCGGTGGCGCGGGCCGTGCCCGACTGGTCCGGGGGCACCCGGATCGGCGCGTCGCTGCAGGAGTTCCATCGCCGCTGGGGACGCCGGGCACTGGCGCGTGGCCCGGTCGTGCTGCTCGTCTCCGACGGCTGGGATCGCGGCGAGCCGGACCAGCTCGCTGCGGCGGTGTCGCGGCTCCAGCGCAGTTGTCATCGCCTGATCTGGTTGAACCCGCTCATCGGAACGCAGGACTATCGGCCGCTCACGCGCGGGCTGCTCGCAGCGCTCCCGCACGTGGACGACTTCCTGCCCGCACGAACGTTGCGCGATTTGGCCGATCTGGCGGCGCTGCTCGGGCGGGTGGGCCGAGCAGGTAGGGCGGCCAGAGCAAGTAGGGCGGGGCTTTAGCCCCGCCATGTAGGATCGCTGTATATGGAACTCAACGGGTCGTACACGTTCGACGCGCCGCCGGCGCGAGTCTGGGATCTGCTGATGGATCCCGCGGTGATCTCGTCGTGCATCCCCGGGTGCGACGCCTTCGAGCCCGACGGCGAGGACCGCTACAAAGTGAAGCTCACCGTCGGCATTGCCGCGATCACCGGTGCCTATGAGGGCGTCGTGGCGATCAGCGAAAAGGTGGCACCGTCGTCGTACCGGCTCACGGTGGAAGGGCAGGGCAAGCCCGGCTTCGCCAAGGGGAACTCGTCGATTGCGCTGCGCGCCTCCGGCGACAAGACGATCGTGGACGTGAGCGGCACCGTCCACACCGGCGGTCCGATCGCCCGCGTCGGCCAGCGTCTGATCGGCGGGGTGTCGAAGATGATGCTCGACCGGTTCTTCTCGTGTCTGCAGGGCAAGGTGTAAAGGCCGCCGAGCTGATCCTGGATGACAGCGACGACCGAAGGAGCCGCATCCGGTCCGGCCGCGCCCCAGGAGCTTGCTGGAATGTCCGGCCAGCTCTTGGATCGCTCGT
>DATMDI010000217.1:0-3365 GCA_035557875.1 Vicinamibacterales bacterium | reverse complement strand
CCCGAAGACGCAGGGCACCAGTGGAGGCCCGCGCGACTACAGCGGACGCAATCTCCACTTCGGCGTGCGCGAGCACGCGATGGGCGCCGCGCTCACGGGCATGGCGGTTCACGGCGGTGTCGTGCCCTACGGCGCGACGTTCCTGACGTTCTCCGACTACGTGCGCCCGAGCATCCGGCTCGCGGCGCTCAGCGAGGCGCACGTCATCTACGTGTTCACCCACGACAGCCTGGCGCTCGGCGAAGATGGTCCGACCCACCAGCCGATCGAGCAACTGGCCGGCCTCCGGGCGATTCCGCACACGATCGTCATCAGGCCAAGCGACGCGACCGAGACGATCGAGGCCTGGCGCGCGGCGCTGCGGGCACGCGGGCCGGTCGCGCTGATTCTCACGCGTCAGAAGCTGCCCGTGCTCGATCGCGGCACGCTCGCGCCGGCGTCGGGACTGGCCAAGGGGGCGTACGTGCTCGCCGAGTCGGGGCCTGCCACTCCCGATGTCATCCTGATTGCCACCGGCTCAGAGGTGTCGCTCGCGCTGGAAGCCAAGAAGACGCTCGACGGCGACGGCATCGCCACGCGAGTCGTCTCGATGCCGTCGTGGGAGCTGTTTGCGGCGCAGCCGCCGGCGTATCGCGATTCCGTGCTGCCGCCGAACGTCCGCGCGCGCGTCAGCGTCGAGGCGGGCGCCACGTTCGGCTGGGAACGCCACGTCGGCGCCGAGGGTGCGAGCATCGGCGTGGACCGCTTCGGAGCCTCCGCACCGGGCCCCACGGTGATGCGCGAGTACGGCTTCACGCCGTCGCACGTGGTCGAGACCGCGAGGCGCGTGCTGGCCGGCGTGCGCGCCGGTTCAGGTGGGTCGCGCGGGTAGCGCGCTCGCCGCCGCCCGATCGACCCACCAGCTCACGCGCTCGCCGGCGGCGCGCAGTCCCGCCGCCGGGTAGGCGTTCGGATCCGCGGTCTCGTCGAGTACGTGCCGCAGCGCTTCCGCCTTGTCGGGGCCGGCGACCAGAACGCAGAGGCGTTTCGCGGCATCGATCGCGGGCGGCGTCAGCGTCAGACGGACCTGCGGCTCCGCCGGCGCTGTCGCGGCCACCACCCACCGCGAGCGCTCCTTCAACGCGGGTGAGTCAGGGAACAACGAGGCCATGTGCCCGTCGGCGCCGACGCCGAGCAGCAGCACGTCGAACCGAGGCCACTCCGCGTCGAAGAACCGGCGCAGCGTCCGCTCGTACTCGCGCGCCGCGTCATCCGGAGAGGCCAGATCCGTGGGCATCGGATGCACGTTGGCCGCAGGGCAGGCGACGGGCTCGAGCAGCGTCTCCCGCGCCATCCGATAGTTGCTGCGCGGATCGTCGGCCGGCACGTAGCGCTCGTCGCCCCAGAACACGTCGACCGCATCCCAGCGAACCTCGCGGCGGTAGGCCGCCGCGAGCCGTTGGTGGACGCGCCGCGGCGTGTTGCCGCCGGAGAGCGCCAGCGCGCAGCGGCCGGTTCGCGCCACGGCAGTGGCAATCGTCTCGGCCAATGCCGCCGCAAACCGCGTCGCCAGGTCCTGAGCGTCGGCGCAGATGTGCAGGTCGACCACGTGACCGTGGCCGCTATTTCACCGGCGTCGTCGCCGGCTTGCCTTTCTCAATCACGTAATTGGCGATGACCGTGGCTGGTCCCTCGACCGCCTTGGCGTCGTGCGGCTTGCCGCCGATCACGTTGAAGGCCTCACCCTTGCGGTAGACCTTCGACGAACCCTCCATCACGATCTCCACGGCGCCTTCAGCGACGAAGCTGATCTCGTCGCCAGGATGCGTGTGGAGGCCGGTGGAACCGCCGGCTGGAAAATCGGCGCGGGCGGTCACTACCTCACGGCCAGGAATCGAGGTGTCCACCTGCTGGAGCACCGTCCGCTTGATCTGCGCCGACAGTGTCACGGCACACACGGCCGCCACCACTCCAGCGAATACAACCCTCACCACGCCACTTCTCATCACGATTCATCCTTCCTGTATCGGGGCGTCGCCACCACACACGTGGCGGACACACGCGGCAATCATAGCCGGGTCTCCTCTCCCGACACCCGTGTCCGGTTTCCGGCGGTTCCTGCGTAGCCACTCACAGGGGCGGCGCCTGAAGCGCCTGCCTTGATACGGAACCCCGGAACAACCTGCCGGTGCATCCGGCGCACAGAGGAGACACACCATGGCTTTCAGTTTCGAAGATATGACCGCAGCAGTGGAGGCCTACCCCGCGGCCTCCGTGGACCTGGAGATCGTCGACGTCGTCTTTTCCGGCTCGGTGATCAACGTGAACGAGACGGCGAGCTTCCGAGTGAAGGTCACCAACCGCGGGCCGCTCGAGATGACGAACGCTACCCTCAGAATCAAGGGTCTGAACGGGGCGACGGTGAAGCAGAACGGCGCCGCGGCACCGTTCGTGGCGGAATTCGTCACGACCACGTCGCAACTGGCGACGATCGGCGCCCACGGCGGGTCGGAGACGACCAACGGCAGCCCCTTCTCGTTCAAGGCACCTGGGGCGCAGCAGCCCGCCAATACGCTCGTCCAGGTCACCCTCGAGGACCACGACTTCACCCTGAACCACATCCTCAACGGTCACAGCGACCCTTTGCCCGGCGGTCCGCCCAAGGGCACCTACGACGCCCCGGTGCGGCCGTTGTAGGCGGCCGCCGCAGGCCACTCGTTCACTTCACAGCAAGAGGAACATCACCATGACGCGATCACTCAAGACCATCACCTTCGCCGCCGCGGCGGCCGTGTGCCTGACGGCCGGCAGCGTCTCGGCGGCGCGGCCGGCCAATGTCGCCCGCACCACGTGGACGCTGCAGGTCAACCGCGAGACATCGGTCCTCACCATCGACACACAGGGCGGCCCTGGAGCGCCGGGGGCGCTGAACTGCCGGAACATCCGAGGCCAGCTCAACGGCATCGCGACGATTCGCGGCTACTACTGCCCGTCCACCGGGCGGATCCACTTCGTCCACCAGAACCTCGACTCGGACATCGCGGTCCGGGTGTTCACCGGCAATGTCTCGGACGACGTGGCGGGCGAGGGGTTGTACATGGCGGGAACGGTCAGCGTCCTCATCTCGGCCTTCGGCGATCTCGGGGAGTACAACTTCTCCGCGACCGAGGACTGATGCTGCTGAACGATGCGCGGGGCGCCCTGAGGGCTTACGAGCCGTTGGGGTCCCGCGCATCGGCGGCGAGCCGGGCGCGCGCGAGACCAGCCAGAATCTCGACGCGGTCGGGCGCAGCGGGTAGTTGAAAACGCCGGGACAGCGTCAGCGCGTGTTCGAGCGACGCCGCTGCCTGGGTGGGCCTGCCCAGGTCGAGCAGGGCCAGCCCGGA
>DATMDI010000216.1:0-10700 GCA_035557875.1 Vicinamibacterales bacterium | reverse complement strand
CGGGAGCCGGGAGCCGGGAGCCGGGAAATGGGATAATTGTTTGTTTCCCTCAGGAGCGGCCCCGCATGCGCATCGGTTCGACCACTCTGGCTCTCACGGCACTGGCGGTTTCGTTGGCGGCGGCCGCCTGTGGCGGCGGACAGCCCGCCGCGGACAGCGCCGCGCCACCGGCGCCGGTCACCAATCCGGTGGATCCGGCCACCGCGGGAGCGGTCGCCGGCAAGGTGACGTTCATGGGCACGCCGCCCGCGGCCGAGACGATCTCGATGTCCTCGGATCCGCGCTGCGTGAACGCAGGGGCCAGGACCGAGGCGGTGGTCGTGTCGGGCGACGGCTCGTTGCAGAACGTCTTCGTCTACGTGAAGGACGGCCTCGGCACGCTCAAATTCCCGGTTCCCGCCACGCCGCTCGTGCTCGACCAGAAGGGCTGCCAATACCGCCCCCACGTGTTCGGCGTGCAAGTGGGCCAGCCGATCGAGATTCTCAACAGCGACGCGACGCTGCACAACATCCATGCCTGGCCGATGGCCAACGCCGAGTTCAACAAGGGGCAGGCGCTTCAGGGCATGAAGGACACGCACGTCTTCAGCACGCGCGAGGTGATGGTGCCCTTCAGGTGCGACGTGCACCGCTGGATGAACTCGTTCGTCGGGGTGCTGGACCATCCGTTCTTTGCCGTGACCGGCGCCGATGGCTCGTTCCAGCTGAAGGGCCTCCCCCCGGGCACCTATACGATCGAGGCCTGGCACGAGAAGTTCGGCACGAAGACGGCCAGCGTCACGGTGGGCGCCAAGGAATCGAAGGACGTCGCGTTCACGTTCAGCGGGTGAGCCCCGGAAGTTCCACATGCTCCTCCATGTTTTTGCGCTGTTGACGGCGGCGGCGACCGCGGTGCTGATCTTCGCCGGCGGGCTCGTCACCAGCACCGGATCGGGCCTCTCGGTGCCAGACTGGCCGAACAGCTACGGCTGGTTCATGTTCACCTTCCCGATCGAGAACTGGGTGGGCGGCATCTTCTACGAGCACAGCCACCGGCTGATCGCCAGCACCGTCGGTTTCCTGATCCTCGTCCTCGCGTTCTGGCTCTGGCGCGCCGAACCTCGCTCGTGGGTGCGCAAGCTCGGGTTCATCGCGCTCGGGGCGGTCATCACCCAGGGGCTGCTCGGCGGCATCACCGTGCTGTGGTACCTGCCGGATCCCGTGTCGATCGCCCACGCCAGCCTGGCCCAGATCGTCTTCGGCCTCACCACGACGATTGCGCTCGTCACCTCGCCGGGATGGCGCCAGCGCTACGCGACCCGCGGGCCGACGCCCGACGACCGGCTGCTGCAACGCGTCGCGATGCTGACGCTGGCGGTGGTCTACACCCAGATCGTCGTCGGCGCGACGATGCGCCACACCGACGCCGGCCTCGCCATCCCCGACTTTCCGTGGATGTTCGGCCACCTGATTCCGGATCGCTGGGATGCGAAGATCGCGATCCATTTCGCCCATCGCGTCGGCGCCCTGGTCGTGACGCTCATGATTCTGGCGACGACGGGCCACGTCTTCGCCCACCATCGGCGGCGCGTCGAGCTGCGGCGGCCGTCGATCGTTCTGCTGGCGCTGGTCGCGCTCCAGGTGACGCTGGGCGCCCTCACCGTGCTCAGCGGCAAGCAATACGTCATCAACTCGCTGCACGTCGTCACCGGCGCCTGCCTGCTCGCCACCACGCTGGTGCTGACGCTGCGCGCGCATCGCGCGCGCTTTGGCGACAGCCTGGTGGCCGGCGGACACCGCGCCGCGGCCAACCATGCGGGCGCCGCCGCGGGAGCGCGCGCGTGACCGGCGTGCCCGCCGCCGACGCCCCCGGCACCCACTCGTCGAGCCCGGCCGCAGCCCGCGCCGCCGACTGGATCACGCTGACCAAGCCGCGGCTCAACCTGCTCGTCCTCATCACCACGCTCGCCGGCCTGTATCTGGCGGAGCCGGCCGGCGTCTCCTCGGCGCTCCTTTTCCACACGCTGGTGGGATCGGCGCTGGTAGCCGGCGGGGCCGCGGCGCTGAATCAGGTGTTCGAGCGAACGACGGACGGGCTGATGCGGCGCACCAGCGGACGGCCTCTTCCCGCCGGACGGCTGGGAGCGGCCGAGGGTTCGCTGCTCGGGGCGTCGCTGTCGCTGCTCGGGCTCGCCGAGCTCGCCTATTTCACCAACGCCACCGCGGCGGCCGTGGCCGCCGTAACGCTGGCCAGCTACGTCTTCCTCTACACGCCGCTCAAGACGCGCACGTCGCTCGCCACGCTCATCGGCGCGGTGCCGGGCGCGCTGCCGCCGGTCATCGGCTGGACCGCCGCCACCGGCGTCATCTCGGAGCCCGCGCTCGTGCTCTTCGGCATCGTCTTCCTGTGGCAGATGCCGCACTTCCTGGCCATTGCGTGGATGTATCGCGACGACTACGCGCGCGCGGGCATCCCGCTGCTGCCGGTGCTCGAACCCGACGGGCGCCGCACCGGGTACCAGGCGATGCTCTACGCGTCGGTGCTGTGGCCGGTCAGCCTGCTGCCGGCCGTCGTCGGCCTGGCCGGCGTGCCCTACAGCGCCATCGCGACCGTACTCGGCTTCCTCTTCATCGGGCTCAGCGTGCGGTTCGCGCAGGAACGTTCGCACGCCACGGCGCGGCGGCTGTTCCTCTTTTCGATCCTCTACCTGGCGCTGCTGCTCGGCGCGCTGGTGGCCAACCGCCTCTGGATGTAGACCACGCCCGCATGCAGATCTCCGATCTTCCAGCGCTCAACGCCACGTTGAACGCCGTCTCGGCTCTGTTCCTGACGGCCGGATACCTCCTGATCCGGCGCGGCGATCGCGTGAACCATCAGCGCGCGATGCTCGGGGCGCTCGGCACGTCGGCGCTCTTCCTGGTGAGCTACGTCACCTACCACCTCAACGTCGGGTCGAAGCCGTTTCCCGGCGAGGGTCCCGTCCGCGCCGTCTACCTGACGATCCTGCTGACCCACATCGTGCTCGCCGCTGTCATCCTGCCGATGGCGCTCGTCACCGCGAACCGGGGCCTCAGGGCCCGTTTCGATGCCCACGTGCGCCTGGCGCGCTGGACGCTCCCGATCTGGATGTACGTGTCGGTGACGGGCGTGGTGATCTACCTGATGCTCTACCAGCTCTACTGACGCGCGCGTGTTTTCAGCCTGAATCGGCCTGCCCGCGCCCCGAACTGGGGGTCCGGAGGACCCGCCGAGCTGCGATAAGATTGGGCCCATGCGTCCCACTCTGCAGCACTTCATGGCGTGCGCCGCCCTCGTGCTCGGGCTGGCCGACGGCGCGGCCGCGCAGGCGGCCAGGGCGATGGGCACGGTGAAGGACCAGGCCGGCAAGGCCATCAAGGGCGCCACCGTCAGGGCCGTCAACCCGGATGCCTCGCCGTCGCAGTTCGCGTCGGCCACCGACGACCGGGGCCGCTGGGCGATGATCGGTCTCAGGACCGGCTCGTGGCGATTCATCGTGGAAGCGCCGGGGTATTTCACGGTCGAGACGAACCTGCCGGTGCGGGTCGCGGCATCGCCGCCCCTCACCTTCACGCTCGCCAGAGATCCGGGGCCGATTCCCAACGCGCTCGATCGCAACATCGAGCAGCTGATTCGAGAGGCGGCGGAGCTGCGCGAACAAGGACGGATCGATCAGGCGCTGGCCGCCTACCAGGACATCCGCACTCGGAACCCGAAGTTGACGTCGGTGAACATGGTCATCGGCGATCTCTACCGTCGCAAGGCGGCGCTGGAAAGCGACCCGGCGGCGCGGCAGGCGCTGTTCCGTCAGGCCCTCGAGGCCTACGATGCGCTGCTCAAGACCGACGCCACGAACGAGCGCGCCCTCGCCGAGAGCGCGGCCGTACGGGTGGCGGCGTCGCCAAACGAGTAGCGGCGCCATCAGCCTCGAGAGACGCTACTGAGCCCTATGCCGAGCCGGCCGCGCGCCCGTACCCGACGTTGGCAGGCCACTCTCATCGTCACCCTCGTGTTCACCGCCGCGGTGGGCGCCGCGGCCGTGGGCTGGTGGTACGCGCGCGAATCACCGCCGCACCAGGGCCCGATCGTCGTCCTCGCGGTGGACGGCCTGTCGAGCGGGGCACTCACGTCGTACGGCGCGCGCACCAGCGCCGCGCCTGCAATTGACGCGCTCGCCGCGGAGAGCGTCGTCTTCGACCGCGCCTACGTCCACTCGCTGCAGATGCTGCCGGCGTACGCGTCGCTGCTCACCGGCGAACTGCCGTTCGATCACGGCGTCCGCGACGAGGCCGGCTTCGCGCTCAAGACCGACACCCGTACGCTCGCCGAACTGCTGCGCAGCCGCGGCTTCACGACGGGCGCCGCCGTTTCGTCGTTCCTGCTCCGCAAGGCCACGGGGCTCACACGCGGATTCGTCTTCTACGGCGGCGAGCTCGGCGTCGACGCGGACGATCGGCCGGTGGTCGAGCGCCCGGGCGCCGACACGCTCGAGACCGCGGCGCAGTGGCTGCGGACGCAGAGCGGCCAGCGGTTCCTGTTGTTCATCGAGGTGCCGGCCAACGGCGCCGATGGCGTGGTAGCCGGCGTGCTCGACGTCCTGAGGGAGCGGCGGCTCTACGACAAGGCGACCGTGATCGTCGTCGGCGGCCGCGGCGCTGGTGCGGCAAGCGGACGGCTCGACGATGCCGCGCTGCGCATCCCGCTGCTCGTGAAGCAGCCGGACGGCGAGGGCGCCGGCCGCCGGGTGTCGGCGCCCGTGCAACACATCGACCTGCTGCCGACGGTACTGGACCTGGTCCGGGCACCGATCCCGGGGCGTCTGCGCGGCCGTTCCTTGCGTCCGGTCCTGGACGACAGCGACGAGACGGTGCCGATTCGCCCGATCTACTCGGAGTCGCTCGCCGCCTACTACCGGTTCGGCGGCCGTCCCGCTTATGCGCTCACCGGCGACGGCGCGAGGCTGCTGCGCGACGGAATCGACACCCTCGTGACGTTGCGCACCACCGACCTGCCGAATCCGACGCCGGTCGTCCACGATCCCGCGGCGCTCGCGGCGGAGCTCGATCGACTGCTGGCCGGTTCGATGCCCGGCGCCGCCGCCGCGCTCTCCACCGCCGACGCCGAGCTCTTCGCGCGCCTCGGCGTGCTGATGGCGGCGAACGATCTGCCGGCCGCCGGGCCGTCGTCGTTGCCGCCCAATCAGGTCGGGGTACTCGACGCCCACCGGAAGGCGGCGCAGCTCGTGGGCGGCCGCCAGTTCGGCGCCGCCGCCGCTGGACTGCGCGAACTGTCCCGCAGCCATCCGCAGGTACCCGCGCTCCAGGTGCAGCTCGGCACCCTGCTCGAGCGCGCCGGCCGCCTCGACGAAGCCGTCACCGTGTTCACCGAGGCGGATCGCGCCTGGCCCGGCAGCGTGCCGGTGACGCTGGCGCTCTCGCACGCGCTGGCGCGTGCCGGGCATCTGGATCAGGCGCAGCAGAAGGCCGACGTCGCGGTGGCGCTCAGCGAGGGCGGCGCGGCTGCCGACCGCGCGGCCGCGCTCGAAGCCGCGGCGCGGATCGCCATCGACCGCCGCGATGTGGCGGCGGCGGAGAAGTCGGCCCAGGCGCGCTTCGATCTCGACGGATCGCGCGCGCTGCGGCAGTTCGTGCGCGGCCGCGAACTGCTCGGCGGCGGCCACTACGAGGAAGCGCACGCGGCGCTCCTCGAAGCCACGCGCGCCGACGACGAAGGCGGCGTGGCGCTGCCGGGCCTGCACCTCGCCCTCGGCGATACGCTGGCGCACCTCGAGCAGCCGGCGGACGCCGAAGCGCAGCTCAAAGAGGAGATCCGCCTGTTCCCGCAGGACTCGCGCGCCTACGTGAGCCTCGCGGTGCTGTTGCACTCGCTCGACCGCCACGACGATGCCGCGCAGGTGATCGACGCGCTGCTCGAGGCCCTCCCGACGCCAGAAGGCAGCAGTGCGGCCGCGAGAGCCTGGACGCTCGTCGGCGAGCGCGAACGCGCCGACGCGGTGCGCGCCGACGCGCGCGCCCGCTTCAAGGGCGATCCGTCGCTGAGCCTTCTCGGGCGCGGCCGGCCATAGCGGCGGGGCTTCAGCCCCGCTCATTCGTAGGGTAGGGCTTCAGCCCCGCTGGCCGCGGGTGCGGCCGGCCATCAACGCGAGGCCGAGCCCCGCCCAGAACAGATTCCGCACTTTCCGCACGATCGCCAGCGTCACACCCACGGCGGCCGGGACGGCCAGCGCCGAGGCCAGCGCCCCCGACAGCGCCTCGTCGATGCCGACGCGGAAGGGCACGAACTTGAAGGCGAGCGTGGTGACGCGATTGAGCGCCTCGAACAGGATCGACTGCGTCACCGTGGGCGCACCCTCCGCCAGAATCCAACCCAGCGTCAGATAGACCTCGAGCACCGCCAGCGCATGGAACCCCATGCCGAGCCCGAACGCGCGCCACAACCGTCCGGGGTTGGCGGACGAGAAGGCGAGCACCGACTGACGCACGGCGGCGAGCCGCGCCCGCCAGGGTGGACGCGGCCCCTGCTCCGCCGACCACGTCCCGCGGAGCAGCCGCAGGCCGGCCAGGGTCCCCGCCGCGATGACGACCAGGATCACGGCGCCCCACTCCTGCCACACCGGCGGCAGCGGCACTGTCGCGAGGAGCACGATGATGCCCACCGCCACCATGCCGAGCGCGGAGGCCGCGTAGACCAGGTTGTCGATGGCGAGCGAGGCGACGGCGTCGCCGGTGGCGAGCTGCCGCCGCGAGAGCAAGGCCTTGGCGGGCTCGCTCGCGGCGAGGCCGAGCGGCGTTACGCTGCCGATGGCGTCGCCGGCGAGAAAGGCGGCCAGGGCGGGGCCGAACGGCAGCCGCGCCTCCGGCCGCATGCACTGTCGCCACGCCTGCGTGCGCAGCCCAAAGCGCACGCCGGCCAGCGCCAGGATGACGATCAGGCCCCAGCCGACCCGGCGGATTCCGTCAGAAATGGAAACGAGGCCGACGCTTCGAACCGCGTAGGCAAAGAGCAGCAAGCCTCCCAGCGCCGTCACCCCGGTGAGGAGGTACTGCCGGCGCCGGGTACTCATCGAGGGGATTCCGCCCGCACGGCGTGCGGGCAAGTAGACACTGCGTTTGCGAGGCGAAGCCTAACGCTCCATCGGGCGCAGCCTCGCAAACCCTAACTCGGGCGCTCGGTCGCTTCGATCTGCTTGAACGTGTCCTCGATGAGGCGCAGGTTGTCGTCCTTCGAGACGTTGCGCTGCAGCAGCTTCGAGGCGATGGTGACCGACAGGTTCACCGCTTCCTGACGGATCTCCTGGATCGCGCGCGTCTTCTCGAGCTCGACCTGCTTTTCGGCGTTCTTGACGATCGCCGCCGCGTCGGCGCGCGCCTGCTGTTTCAGCTCCTCGCGGAACTGAGTGGCATCCGACCGCGTCGCCGAGAGAATCGCCTCGGCCTCGATGCGGGCCTGCGCGAGGATGCGGGCGGATTCGACGTTCAGCCGCTCGAGCTCCTGCTTGGCCTGTCTGGCCTCATCGAGCGACTTCCGGATCGCATCCTGCCGCGCCGCCATGGCGGCCAGCAGCGGCCCCCACGCGAACTTCGCCAGCAGGCCCACGAGGACCAGAAACGTCGCGATGGTCCAGATATAAAGCCCTGGATCGGGCTGGACCAGCGGGTTGTTCATCGATGCATCCTTTCAGGTTGCGCGGTCTCTCACATTGCGCGGTCGCGCAGGTGAGAGCGCCACGGGCCCTTACCCCTTCAGCAGCACGATGAGGAGCGCGAACACCTCGGCGAGAATCGCGACGCCTTCGAGCAGGAAGAGCGGAAGGTTGACCGCGGCGGTGATCTGCGCTGTCGCGCTCGGCTGCCGCCCGATGGCCTCTGCCGCTCCGGCGGCGAGCTTGCCGATACCCAGGCCGGCTCCGATGACCGCGAGACCGAGGCCAATACCGGCCCCCATGTAAGCAAGCGCAAAACCTTCCATTCCTTCGCCTCCGTAATGTCGCTCAGTGGTGAGCGTGAATGGCCATGCCGATGAACACGGCCGTCAAGAGCGTGAACACGTACGCCTGAACCAGCACGACGATGATTTCGAGCGCCGAGATCAGCACCGCGAGCACCAGCGAGAACACGCCGACGCCCATGCCCGCCGCCGGCCCGAACTGCTGCGTGAAAATGAACACGAACGACAGAATCGCCAGGATCGCGATGTGGCCGCCGGTCATGTTGGCGGCAAGACGCATGGTGAGCGCGAACGGGCGGACCAACATGCCCATGATTTCGATCGGGATGAGGAACAGGGTCACTGGCAGCGGCAGTCCGTGCGGCACCATGTTCTTCCAGTGCTTCACGAACCCGTGTGCCTTCGTGCCGGCGATGATGATCGAGAAGAACGAGATGGTGGCCAGCGCCGCCGTCACGTTGAAGTTGCCGGTGGCGGTGACGCCGCCGTGCGTGACCTTGGTGAGAAACGAATCCTCGGCCGCGTGGATGACCGAGTGGTTGAGCAGCGCCAGCACGTCGAAGATCGGGATGAGGCCGATGACGTTGGCGCCGAGGATGAACAGGAACAGCGTGATCAGGAGCGGCGTCCAGGTGTCCACCCACTTGTCGCCGACGTTGGGCCGCACGATCGACTCCTTGATGAAGTCGACGGCTGCTTCGAGCGCGTTCATGAAGCCGGACGGAATCGCCCGGTCCTGGCGCAGATAGCGACGCACGGACAGCACCACGACCACGAAGATCGTGGCGGCAACCAGCCACAGCATCAGCACGTGCTTGGTGACCGAGAAGTCCACGCCCATGATGGTGGGCAGGTGGATGAGCGGGTGCTCCAACGAGCTGTTGGAGACGTGCTCGATGATCGTCGTGCCGGCGTTGAAGGGCTCGGCGGCGTGCTCCCCCGCGTGCTGGGCGGCTTCTTCTATCTGCATCGTGACTACTACTCAAGGGCGCTAGCCCTTGTGCTCCATCCGCGCCCTTGAGTGACTACCAGCATCCTCTGCCGCGCTTCGCGCGGGCGGCGAGGAGCGTGCCATCTCCGCGAACAACCGTCGCAGGAACACCGCCTCCATCGCGTGCAGCGCGATGAAGAACCCCGCGAAACTCACGACGAAGGGCACGGGCCGCAGCTCCGCGCCTTTCAACATCCCGGCGACGTAGGCGGCGAAGAACATCATCTTCACCATGAGCCCCGTCACCATCACCCCGGTGACCCGCTCGGGCACCGCCGCGGCGCGCGCCACGACGATCCAGGTCGCGCACGCGCTGGCCAGCGGTCCCAACATCCCGAACAGCGCCTCGGGGTTGACGTCGCCGGCGCTCAGCGTCAGCACCAGCCACGTTCCCACCGACGCCCCGACCATCCACGCCAGCGGCGTCACCACGCGGCCGAATCCGTTCTCAGCGCTCTCAGGGCCTGGGCCAGGCGGTTCGGATCAGCTCGTAGAAGCCGACCACAATCCCCAGCGCCAGCCCGATAACCAGTCCCCACGGCGCCGTGCCCCACCAGCGGTCGACAGCGTACCCGATTCCGCCCAGCAGGATGATGCCTCCGACCAGCGTGTAGCTGGCCGCGGCCACCGGCCCGGCGCTGGCCAGATTGGCCTGAAACGCCCGTGCCGCCCGCTCGACTCCGAAGCTCGGACCCTTCCGTGCCATAAGTTGCGCTCCTCCGCCGACCGCAGGGGGAGCCTAGTGCACGCGGGCCTGCCCGCCAAGACCACCGAAGCTCCGCCTCGACAAATCCCGGCTCCGCTTCGCTGAACCCAGCGTCTCGCGCCCGCACTTCGCGCGAGCAGAGTCTCTGGCCCGCCCATCGGGCGGACCAGCGCCCACCAGTATATGTGACTTTGTGAAAAAGTTCACCAGGGCGGCCGCGCTAGGGCCAGCCCAGGCAGACCGGCTTCGGATCCAAGTGGCCTGTTTTCAATAAGTTTCGGCGATTCAATTGCTTGACCATGGCGGGGGGGCCACCTATATACTGGCCGCATGAGAGGGCGTCCATCGATCCGCACGGCGGCCACGTTTGCGGCCGCGGCCGTTCTGGTGGTCTCGGGCCTGGTCTCCACCTCGGCGCAGGGGGATCGCCGCCAGCGCACGCTGTTCGTCAGCGCCGTGGACGACTCGGGCGCGCCGGTCGAGGGATTGGGTCCCGAGGCCTTCGTCGTGAAGGAAGACGGCGTCACGCGCGAGGTGCTCCGGGTGTCGCGCGCGACCGAGCCGATCGATATCGCGCTGCTCGTGGACAACAGCACCGCGGCAGCCGACGAAATCACCTTCCTGCGGGCAGCGCTGTCGAAGTTCGTGCAGCAAATGGCCGCCGGCAACAAGATCGCGGTCATCACACTGGCCGATCGGCCGACCATCCGCGTCGATTACACCGACGATGCCGTCCGGCTCAAGGATGCGGCCAGCTCGCTCTTCTCGACGCCGCAGAGCGGCATGACCCTGCTCGACGGCATCTTCGAGACGGTCAACGGGCTGCAGAAGCGGGAAACCCCGCGCGCGGTCATCGTGCCGGTCATCACCGACGGCGTGGAATTCACGAACCGGTATTTCCGCGACATCGTCTCGGCGCTGGTCAAGGCGAAGGTGGCGCTGCACCTCGTCGGCATCGGCCCGTTCTACCACACCGAAGAGCACGGGACGCGCGAGCGCTCGTTCCTGCTCGATGCCGGCCCGCGCGAGTCGGGCGG
>DATMDI010000215.1:0-9459 GCA_035557875.1 Vicinamibacterales bacterium | reverse complement strand
CGCCGTGCGCGTGCGTGGCGACGCCAACCTCGGCATCCTGCAGGGTTTCCTCAGCAACGTCCGCAGCGCCGGCCGCGCGTCGCTGCAGGCGACGCTCGAAGGCGGCCTGCAAGCGCCGTTCGTCACCGGAACCATGACGGTGCAGAACGGCCGCATCCGTCACTTCGATCTGCCCAACGCGCTCGAGAACATCCTGGGGCCGATCCGGTTCGACTCGCGCACGATCCGGCTCGACGAGATCACCGCCCGGCTCGGCGGAGGATCGGTGGCCTTCGGCGGCACGATCGGCATCGACGGCTACCAGCTCGGGCGCATCGATATCAACATGACCGGCGAGCAGATGCGGCTCCGCTTCGCGGAAGGCGTCCGCTCGCTCGTCGATGCGCAGCTGGCGGTGCGCGGCACCCTGTCGGCGGCCACTCTGAGCGGCACCGTGGACGTGCGCGAGGCGGTCTATACGCGGCCATTCAACCTGGGAGGCAGGTTGTTGAACTTCGGGCCCGGCGCGGCGTCCGCCGCCGCCGGAGGCGCACCGGCGCCGACGCTGCCGCTGCGCTACGACGTCCAGATCAACGCGCCGTCCACCCTGCAGGTGCGCAACAACACGCTGCAGATGGTGGCGCGCGCCAACCTGCAGCTGCGCGGCACCTACGACCGGCCGCAGCTCTTCGGCCGCGCCGAAGTGGACCGCGGCGAGGTCCTGTTCGAAGGCAAGCGCTACAGGATCACCCGCGGCTCGATGGATCAGGCGAACCCGACGCGGCTCGATCCGTTCGTGGACCTGGAGATGGAAACGCAGGTCCGGGTGCCGGGTGAGACCTACCGCGTGACCATCACGCTGAACGGCACCTTCGACCGCGCGGTGCCCGGCTTCTCGTCCGACCCGCCGCTGGCCGAGCCGGAGATCCTGGCGCTGCTCTTCAGCGACGTCACGCCGGGGCGGGACGTCGAGTTTGCCCGCTTCAGCACCGACATCACGCCGCAGCAGCAGCTGGTACGCGAGCGCGCGACGCGCGAGTTGACGGGCGCCGTCACGTCGGAAGTGGACCGGGTGGCGCAGCAGACCTTCGGCGTGGATACCTTCCAGCTGACGCCGTCGCTCGTCGATCCCAACACCCAGTCGTCGCGGTTCGATCCGGGGGCCCGGCTGACGATCGGCAAGCGCATCTCCAACCGCCTCTATCTGACGTACTCGCGGACCCTCTCGTCGTCCACGCGTGATCAGATCGTCCTGCTCGAATACGATCAGACGGATCAGTTCTCGTGGATCCTGTCACGCAACGAAGACGGCACCTACGCGCTCGACGTCCGGATGAGACGTTCGTTTTGACCGCCTTCCCGGCCGCTGCCGGGGTCGTGCTGGCCATCGCCCTGCTGGCGGCTCCCGGCGCCCGCGCCCAGACCGCCCCTGCCGCCCCTGCGACCCCGATCGTCGACGAGGTGGTCGCCGAACGCGAGGGGCGCCCGGTGACGAGCGTCGCGATCACCTCCCTCATACAGACCGCGGTCGGCCAGCCGCTGTCGATGCGGCAGGTGCGGGAGACCATTGCCCATCTCGTCAATCTGAATCTGTTCGACGACGTGCAGGTTCGCTCCGAACCGTCGGGACGCGGCGGCGTCCGGCTGCTCTATCGCCTCGTCCCGGCGCACGCCGTCGATCGCATCGAATTTCGCGGTCAGCTCGGGCTGGAGGAAGGGGACCTGCGGCGAGCGGTGTCGGACCGTTTCGGCGACATCCCGCGGGCGGCACAGGTCACGAGCGTGGCGGGAGTGCTGCGCACCCTCTATCGCGATCACGGCTATCCGTCGGCGAGCGTCAATGGCGAGGTCGTGGAGAGCCACGACCCCGATCGGGCGACGCTCGTGATCAGCGTCCAGTCGGGCCCGCGGCCGCCGATCGTGGACCTGCAGCTGACGCAGCTCGACGCCGAGGCGCAAGGGCTGCTCACCGAGCGTCCGGCGATCAAGACCGGCGTGCCCTACGACAAGACCGCCCTGGATCGCGAGCTCCAGCGGTGGACCGACCGCATGCACGAACGCGGTTACTACGAGGCGCGCGCCAGTCACGGCGTGCTCTTTCCGCCGGACGGCGCGGTGCTGAGCGTGTCGGTGACGCGCGGCCCGCACATCACGGTGGCGTTCTCCGGCGACGACCTCTCGGAAAAGGACCGGGAGCGCCTGGTCCCGATCCGGGCCGAGGCGTCGGCCGACGAGGACCTGCTCGAAGACTCGGCTCGCGCCATCGAAGTGTTCCTGCGCGGCCGCGGCTATCGCCAGGCCCGGGTCGCGTTCACGCGCACGCCCGGGCCGCGCGACGTCGTGATCACCTTCGACGTCCGGCGCGGCCCGCACTTCGTGCTCGGCAGCGTGGACATCACCGGCGCGCCGGCGATGACGGCACCCGAGCTGCGCGAGTTCCTGCTGCTCAAGGAGGGCGAGCCCTTCACGGAGGCTTCGGTCGGTGCAGGGGTGGCGGCGTTGCGCAACGCCTACCTGGTGCGCGGCTACGCGCTCGCGAAGGTGGAGGCGTTCGAGTCGGTGGCCCCGCCGGGAGCGTCAGGCGGCGACGACGGGCGCATCGACCTGGCCGTGCGGGTGACCGAAGGTCCGCAGACCTCGGTGCGCGCCGTCGTCTTCGAAGGGGCGAAGGCTGTACCCGAGGACGCCGTGCGCGCCGTCGTCCAGCTGGCGTCCGGCCGGCCCTTCTCGGAGAGCGAGGTGGCGGCCGACCGCGATCGCATCGACCTCGAGTACCGCAATCGCGGCTACGACCAGGTCGCGGTGCGATCCGAGGTGACGCGCGCCGAAAACGACACGCGGGCCGACGTCCGCTACCAGATCGAGGAAGGCCCCCAGGCGATCGTGGACCGGGTGATCATCGTCGGCAACAGCCGCACCAAGTCCGAGACGATCGAGCGCGAGCTGCTGGTGAAGCCGGGGCAGCCGCTGGGCTATTCCGACCTCATCGAGAGCCGGGTGCGGCTCGGCGCGCTCGGTCTCTTCCGCCGCGTCAGCATCGAACAGCTGCCGCACTCCAGTGAGCCGCGGCGCGACATCTTCGTGCGCGTCGAGGAGGCGGACCCCACCGTGATCGGCGTGGGCGGCGGGATCGAGGGCGCGTTTTACGTGCGCTCGGACACCACCGGTGACGCGGTGGAGCGGTTCGAGTTCGCACCGCGCGGCTTCTTCCAGGTGGGCCGCCGCAACCTGTTCGGCAAGAACCGATCGGTGAACCTCTTCACGCGTGTCAGCCTGCGCTCGCGCGACGTGGTGCTGAGCTCGAGCGGCGTGGCGCTGTCCAAGGGCCGCTATGGATTCAACGAGTATCGCGTCGTCGGCTCGTTCAACGAGCCGCGCGCCTTCGGCTCGAATGCCGACCTGCTGGTGACCACGATCCTGGAGCAGGCCAGCCGTTCGAGCTTCAACTTCCTGCGGCGCGAAGCGCGGGCAGAGGCCGGGGTCCGGCTGACGCGGCTCTACAGCGTGACCGGCCGCTATTCACTGCAAAGCACCAGGATTTTCGACGTCACCGACCCCGACCAGCTGCCGCTGATCGACCGGCTCTTCCCTCAGGTCCGGCTGTCCACGTTCGCCGGCTCGATCATCCGCGACTCGCGCGACGACGTGCTCGACACCGCGAAAGGCACGCTCGTGGTCATGGAGTCCGACGTCGCGGCGCGTGCCATCGGCTCCGAGGTGGGATATATCAAGTCCTTTTTTCAGGGGCGCACGTTCTATCGGTTGCCTTCCTCGCGCCGGACCGTCGTCGCCATGGCCGCGCGCCTTGGCGTTGCCCACGGCTTTCCGCGCGCGGTCGCGCGCGTGGATGCCGAGGGCGAGCCGGTGCGCGACGACGCCGGCATGCCGATCGTGGCCAAAGTACAGGACCTCCCGGCGAGCGAGCGCTTCTTCGCCGGCGGCGACACGACGGTCCGCGGCTTCGCGCTCGACCGGCTGGGCGACGAGAGCACGATCAGCGACAGCGGATTCCCGACCGGCGGCAACGGCCTCATCGTGCTGAACGGCGAACTGCGGGTCGCGGTGACGAATCGCATCCAGGGCGTCGGCTTTCTCGACGCCGGCAACGTGGTGGCCCGCGCGAGCGACCTGAATCTCTTCGAGCTGCGTCCCGCCGCCGGCTTCGGCATCCGTGTCCGCTCGCCCGTCGGACCCATCCGGCTCGATCTCGGCTTCAAGCTGGATCGCAAGGAGCTTTCGCCCGGCCGGCTCGAGCGGCTGAGCGTCTGGCACATCTCGATCGGGCAGGCATTCTGATGGGAGCCTCGCGCATGCGAAGCACGGTCGCCGCCGCCACCGCGCTCGTGGTGTTCATGGCCGGTCCGCTGGCGGCGCAGTCGTTGCTGGACCGCGTAGCGGCGCGCGTGAACGGCAGCGTGATCCTGCTGAGCGACGTGCGCGTCGCGGTGATGCTCGGGCTCGTCAACGGCGTCGAGCCCGATTCCGAGGACGCGGTGGAGCAGATGGTGCAGCGCGCGCTGCTCATCGAGGAAGTGAACCGCTTTCCGCCGGAGGAGCCGTCGCCCGAAGCGATTGCCGGCGAGCTGGGACGCCTGCGCGAGCGTGCGGGCGGCTCGTTCGACGCGGTCGAGCGGGCGAGCGGGCTGACCGCGGACCAGGTGCGGTTGCTCGCGCGTGATCGACTGCGCATCCAGCTCTACATCGACCAGCGGTTCGGGCTGACCGTGCCGCTCACCGAGGAGCAGGTGCTGCAGTACTACCGCGATCACCCCGACGAGTTCACGAGCGGGGGGCAGGTCGTACCGTTCGAACGCGCGCAGGGGCTGGTTCGCGAGCGCGCCGGGCTCGCGCAGCGCCAGCAGACGATCAGCCGGTGGCTGGGGGACCTTCGCGGCCGCGCCGATGTGAGCCTGCCGGCGCGGTGAGGGTGACGCTTGCCGGCTCCCGGCTCTCGGTCCTCGTGGGGCGGGTCTTCAGGCACGCCCGGCAAGAACCGCGATCTGCACCACCTCGATCGTGTTGAACAGCGCGTGGCTCACGACCGGCGCGACGCTGCTGCCGCGGCGCAAGTAGACGACCGCCCAGAAGGCACCCATCGCGCCGGTGGCCACCGCGGCGTCGTGTCCCTGGAGGACGTGACCCAGGCCGAACGCGATGCTCAGCAGTAGGACCCCGGCCCACGGCGGGCCGAGGTGGCGCACGAAGCGGTCGAGAAGGAACGCACGTTGCAGCTCTTCACGAACACCCCCGGCCAGGATGGCGACCATCGTCAGCAGTATCGCGTCGGTGATGCTGTCCCCGGCGAGCGTCTCGAACGGGTTGATGTCGACGTTGTGCAACTGCGGCGTGAGCGCGCGCATCGCCAGCAGCAGGACCGCCGCGATGAGAAAGACGATGGGAACATGAGTGACACCGGCCACGACTTCGCGGGCGATCGGACGCCCGCCGAGCCACAGCGCGGACGGCCGCTCGCCGTGCGAGCGGAGCAGGACGGCCATCAGGGCGACGAGAACGGCGGTGTCGAGCAGCGAAAGTGCGGCCACAAAGGCCAATTGGAGCTGTCCCTGGTCGTTGACGGGGGACCAGCCCGCGAGGCGCAGCGCCCAGCCGATGGCGAGCTGGGTCGGGATGCTCGAGCAGAGGGCCATCTCCGCCACCGCTTCGAACTTCGACGTCGGGCCGGCGGGGGAGACGCCGCCGGCCGGCCCCGAAATCGGCGACGCTGGGGTGTCATCGGCGGCGGGTGCCGCCGGCGGCGCCGCGTCGGGAGGGTGGGTTTCCGGAGTCGGATCGGGCTCTGACACAGGGGTGATGTCCAGTATGGTCCAGCCGTCCTTATCTAAAGCTGTGCTAGACCGTGTAAAAACGACAGGGTAGGATGCCAAGTGATCGCTGCCGCGTACCTCCCAGGCGCCGTGGCGACTGAGGGTCAATGACCACAACCGCAGGCGAGCGCGTGCTGATCGTCGAAGACGAACCGGCCACGCGCGTTGGACTGACCGAGCTCGTGAGGACCTGGGGCTTCACCGCCGCCTCCGCTGGCGACGGCCAGGAGGCTCTCGAGCGCATTACTGAATTCCGCCCGGCCATCATCATCAGCGACCTGGTGATGCCACGGATGGGCGGGCTCGACCTGTTGCGGGCGCTGGCCAGCGACGGAGGCGAGTACACCATCGTCATCCTCACGGCGCAGGGTACGGTGGAAACGGCGGTCGAAGCCATCAAGGAAGGGGCCTACG
The DNA here is from genome assembly GCA_035557875.1 of Vicinamibacterales bacterium. Taxonomy (GTDB): domain Bacteria; phylum Acidobacteriota; class Vicinamibacteria; order Vicinamibacterales; family UBA2999; genus DASYRM01. The sequence continues at coordinate 3,241 of DATMDI010000215.1, read as the reverse complement.
ACTACCTGACCAAACCGATCGAGCCGCAGCGTCTGAAGATCCTGCTCGACAAAATCGTCGAGCGGCACGACACGCTGCGCGAGGTGAAGGTGCTGCGCAAGCAGCTGCGCGAGCAGGGTGCGTTCGGCCAGATGGTCGGCAGCAGCGCGCAGATGCGCAAGGTCTATCAGACGATCGAGCAGGCGGCGCCGACCTCCGCGTCGGTGCTCATCTGGGGCGAGTCGGGGACCGGCAAGGAGCTGGTGGCGCAGACGGTCCACCAGCTCAGTCCGCGCAACCAGCTGCCGTTCGTCCCGATCAACTGCGCGGCGATTCCCGAGACGCTGCTCGAAAGCGAGATCTTCGGCCACGAGAAGGGCGCGTTCACCGGCGCCTTCGATCGGCGCGAGGGCTGCTTCGAGCTCGCCGATCGGGGCACGCTTTTCCTGGATGAGATCGCCGAGATGACGCCGGCGACGCAGGTGAAGCTGCTGCGCGTGCTGCAGGAGCGGCGCTTCCGCCGTCTGGGCGGCCGCAACGAGCAGGCGGTGGACGTCCGGGTCATCGCCGCCACCAACGCCGTGCCCGCCGACGCGGTCAAGAGCGGCAAGCTGCGCGAGGACCTGTTCTACCGGCTGAACGTCTTCGCCATCGAGCTGCCGCCGCTGCGCAAGCGCAAGGAGGACCTGCCGCTGCTCATCCAGTCGTTCCTCGGCGAGTTCAACGCCCGCAACCGCAAGGCGGTGTCGGCGCTCGATCCGGCGGCGATGCGCGCGCTCGAGCAGTACAACTGGCCGGGCAACGTCCGCGAGCTTCGCAACGTCATCGAGCGGGCCGTGATCCTCTGTTCGGGCCAGTTCATCGAGTCGAAGCACCTGCCGCCGCTGGTGGCGGCGCCCACGGTTGAGACCACCAAGCCGACGCTATCGCTGACGCCGGGGACCACCGTCGAAGAAGCGGAGAACCGCCTGATCCTGATGACCCTCGAGCACACGCGCGATAACAAGACGCGCGCCGCCGAGATTCTCGGCATCAGCCTCAAGACGCTTCACAACAAGCTGAACAAGCTGCGCGGGCGCGGCAGCAAGTCGGACCACGAAGAAGTCGTCTCGAACCACTGACGCGGCCGGGCCGGTCCCGGCTGCTGTGCGAGCCTCGCCATGCGACTCGGAATCCGCGCCAAGCAGATCGCCGGCGTAACGGCTATCGTCGGCCTGTCGGTCATTGCCGTAACCGGTCTGGCCGTGGAGGTGCTGTCGTCATTTCTGCTGAGCGAGAGCCTCTCGCGCGGCAAGATGCTCGGGAACACCATCTTCCAGCGCGCCCGCGAAGTCGTGCCGGCGAGCGCCGACCCGTACGCGGGGCTGCGCGACGACCCCGGCCTGCGCTCGATCCTGACCTCGAGCCTCCTCGGCGAGAGCGTGACCTATGCGGCGATCCTGAACGTCGAGGACGTCGTCATCGCCAGCGGCGACGCCAGCCTCGTCGGCCGGAAGCTGCCGCCAGCCGAAGATCTCGAACCGATCGCCGACGGCAACGTCATCGCGCAACTGCGCGTGATCTACTCCGAGGGGCGGACGCTCGAAGTGCGGCAGCCGCTGACCCTGGGCGACGACGTGCCGTTCGGATCGATCCGCGTCGGCGTCTCCACGCTGCTCATGCGCGAAGCGCTGTCCGACTGGCTGATGCCGACGCTCGGCGCCGCTGCCGGCGCGCTCATCGTGTCGATCCTCGTGGCGGGCGTGCTGGCCGAGCGTCTGCTGCGGCCGATTCACGTGATTCGCAGCGGTCTGACCCGCCTCGGAAAAGGCGAGTTCGGCGTGACGCTCGACCTGCCTCCCGGCGACGAGTTCGGGGAGCTGGGCTCGTTTTTCAACACCGTCAGCCAGCAGCTCTCGGCCGATCGCTCGGCGCTGGCCGGGCAGAAGGCCAACCTGCAGGTGGCGGTCGAGCACCTCGAGGACGCGGTGGCGCTCTTCAACCCGTCGGGGGAGTTGCTCTTCAGCAACCCGGCGATGCAGGCCACGCTCAAGGGCGACGGCATCGGCCGTCCGATCGCGGCGCTCTTGCCCGGCGGCCACCCGGCGCGGACGATCATCGAGGAGACGCTGGCGACGCACCAGTCGCGCGGCCCGGTGCAGACGTCGCTCGAGCCCGACATCGAACTGCTGCTCATGACTCAGATGATCACGGGCACCGACGGCGAGCTGGTGGGCGTCCTGCTGGTGGCGCGCAACCTCGCCTACATGTCGCGCGTGCAGTCGATGCTGGCGTATTCACGCAAGCTCGTCGCGCTCGGACGGCTCACGGCCGGCATTGCCCACGAGGTGAAGAACCCGCTCAACGCGATGATCATCCACCTCGAGCTGCTGCGGACCAAGATCCGCAACGCCGTGCAGGCCGCGGCTCCGCAGCCGCAGGCGCTGGCCACGGCCGGGGGACCGCTGGGGCTGGCGGAGGCCGCGTCGGTGACGCCGAGCCTGCCCCCGGCCGCCCAAAGCGCGCTCGAGCACGTCGAAATCATCGAGAGCGAGATTCGACGGTTGGACGGTGTGGTGCAGGGGTTTCTCAAGTTCACCCGGCCCGAGGATCTCCGGCTCGCGCCGGTACGCGTGCCGGAACTGCTGGCCGCGATCCAGCTCGTCGTCGACCCCGAGGCGCAGAAGAACGGCGTGAAGGTGTCAATGGACTGCAAGGACGACCTGCCGGCCGTCAACGGCGATGCCGGGATGCTGCGGCAGGCGTTTCTCAACCTCGCGATCAACGCCTGCCAGGCGATGCCGCAGGGCGGCTCGTTGCGGATCAGCTGCGCCGCCGTTGCGCACCAGCGCGTGGAGGTGCGGGTGCAGGACACTGGCGTGGGCATCGCTCAGGAGCACCTGCCGAAGATCTTTGATTTGTATTTCACGACGAAGGATCATGGGACGGGAATCGGGCTGTCGATGGTGTACCGGATCGTGCAGTTGCACGACGGCGAGATCGAGGTGGAATCGACGCCGGGGCGTGGCACCACCTTCAGGGTGCTGCTGCCGCAGGCGGCCGAGGTATGAGGACGTGGTGATGACATCCGCCATCGGGCGGGCGCGCGGTCTGATGACGGCGTTGCTGCTGGTGGCCGTCGCCGTGGGCGCCGGCGCGTGTGCCAAGCCGCGCCCGCAGACGGTGCCTGACGGCCCGCCGCTGGCGATGCCGCTGCCGCCGCCTCGCGTGTTCCAGCCGGCCGAAAAGCCGCAGCAGGAGGATCCGCCGGCGCTGCCCGAGG
>DATMDI010000214.1:0-8038 GCA_035557875.1 Vicinamibacterales bacterium | reverse complement strand
GGTCCCGGGCTGATGGCTGCACCCGACTGTTCGATCAGCGTCGACAGCCACGAGCCGGCATTGGTGCCGACCAGGCGATCCACGCCGGGTAGCGCGCTCGACTGGGCGCGGTTGAGGACGACGCTGGCGGCCCCAGGGACGTCGCCTTCGAACTGCGACAGGTCGCGCAGCCGCTTCTCGAGCTGCCGCCCCGCCATCATGCCGGGCAGCCGCATCAGCGCCAGGTAGCCGCCGACCACCGAGCCCGAGACCACGACGAAGACCAGGATCGCGAGCGCCATCACCTCACCTCCACCACGCCCTCGAACATCGACGCGGGCAGCTGAATACCGGCGGCGAGCAGGCGCTCGGCCACCTTCGGGCGAACGCCGGTCGCGCGGAAGCGGCCGATCACTCGACCCTCCTGGCCGACACCGAGCTTCTCGAAGACGAAGATCTCCTGCATCGTGATGATGTCGCCTTCCATCCCGGTGATCTCCGAGATGCTGGTCACCTTGCGGGTGCCGTCGCTGAGGCGGGTCTGCTGCATCACGATCTGGATCGCCGAGGCGATCTGGTGCCGCATCGCCTTCTCGGGCAGGTTGGTCGAGCCCATCGCGATCATCGTCTCGACGCGGGTCAGCGCGTCGCGCGGCGTGTTCGCGTGGACGGTGGTGAGCGAGCCGTCGTGGCCGGTGTTCATGGCCTGGAGCATGTCGAGGGCTTCCTCGCCGCGGACCTCGCCGATCACGATGCGGTCGGGCCGCATGCGCAGGGCGTTCACGACCAGCTGGCGCTGCCGGATGGCGCCCTTGCCTTCCACGTTGGCCGGGCGCGTTTCGAGCCGGGCCACGTGCTCCTGATGGAGCTGGAGCTCGGCGGCGTCCTCGATCGTCACGATGCGCTCGTCCTCGGAGATGTAGCTCGAGAGCACGTTGAGGAGTGTGGTCTTGCCGGCGCCGGTGCCGCCGCTGATCAGGCAATTGAGCTTGGAGCGGACGCAGTGCGAGAGGAACTCGAGCATCGGCGCGGTGAGCGCGCCCAGGGTGACCAGGTCGTTCGCCTTGAGGCGCTCGGCCGGAAAGCGGCGGATCGAAAGCAGCGGCCCATCCACCGCAAGCGGCGGAATGATGGCGTTCACGCGCGAGCCGTCGGGCAAACGGGCGTCCACCATCGGTGAGCTGTCGTCCACACGGCGGCCGACCCGGCTGACGATGCGGTCGATCACGCGCATCAGGTGCGCGTTGTCCTGGAACGACGCCGTGACCCGTTCCATCTTGCCCTTGCGCTCGACGAAGACGTTCTGCGCCGTGTTCACCAGGATGTCGCTGACCGACGGGTCGCGCAGAAGCGGCTCGAGCGGACCCAGGCCGAACACGTCGTCCACGACCTCGGCGAAGAGCTGCTCGCGCTCACCGATATTGAGCGGCGTCGGCTCCTCCGCCAACAGCTGGCTCATGAGCGCACGGATTTCCGACTCGGCGCGCGCCCGGTCGGCGCGGGCCAGCGCTTCGAGGTTCAGCCGGTTCAGGAGCTTGCGGTGCACGTTGGCCCGCAGTTCGAGGTACTGCTGCCGCGGCGCAGGGCCGGCGCCGGGGCGCGGTGCCGGCCTGGCGGCGGCCTGTGGTTGCGTCGAGAGAGGCGCTGTGGGCGCAGGTGTGGCCATGATCGGTTACCAGATGGACGCGAGACGGTTGATGCCGAGGGCGCCGCGCCGTTCGCCGGCGGCTGAATCACCCTCCGCGCCGGTGTCGATGATGCGGCGGATGAACTTGTCGAACTGCGTGGCCATCTCCGTGTTGCCGCTGAGCGCGAGCGGCACGCCGGAATTGAGCGCCGACGACACCGCTTTGTAGTCGCTCGGGAAGGTGTGGAAGATCGGCTGGCCGAGTGCGCTCTGCAGCTGGGCCGGCGGAATCGGATAGGGCTCGGCGGCGCGGTTGAGCAGGATCTTCACGCGCTCGGCACACGGCCCCAGCTGGCCGATGCGATCCAGCAGCCGCTGCGCGTTGCGAACGCAGGGCACGTCGGGGTTGGCCACGAGGCCGATCATGTCGGCGGTGTAGAGCGCCGACACCGAGCACGGGTTCATCTGCGATCCGGCGTCGATGACGATGTACTCGTACTGCCGTCCGAGCAGCCGGAACACCTCCTCGAGCGCCGAGCTGTCGCCGGGGCCAGGCCGATCGAACAGGTCCGAGCCGGCCAGCATCTCGAGCCCCGATTTGTGCTTCACCACCAGCTCGCGGAGGAAGTCGCTGTCGAGACGGTGCAGATTGTCGAGGGCGTCGAGCAGCGTGTAGCGGCTGCGCACCCCGAGAAACAGCGACACTTCACCCAGCCCGGGCTTGAGGTCCACGATCACTGTCGGCCGCTTGCTCAGGCGCGAGATTTCGACCGCGGAGTTCACCGCCATGGTCGTGGTACCGGCGCCACCCTTGGCGCCGAAGAACACCATCGTCGTCGCCTGCGGCGGCGCGGACGTGGCCCGACGTCCTGCGGTGCGCGTGACGCCTTCGTCGAGCACGTCCTTGGCCGGCGGCCAGGTGAAGAACTCGTTGGCGCCGGCGCGCATCGACTGCAGAATCGCGTCGGGGTTCGAGCTGGCGGCCACGAAGAAGATGCCCGTCGTGGCATCGGCCGTCCGCAGCCGCTCGACGAGCGCCACGGCGGCGGCAAGATCGCCACGGCCGTCGACGATCGCCACGTCGGGGCTGGCCCCGCGGCGGTCGTCGCCGACGATGACGGGTACGGACGACGTGCGCAGCATCGTGGCGAGCTGCGCCTTGAAGGACTCGTCGTCGCTGAGGATCGTGCCGGACAGGCGCGCCATGGGCGTTTCCCTCGAAAGCAATGGATCAGGGTGAAGTCGTCTGCGGCGGCGCGACCTGGGCCGCGATCGCGTTGGCGCGCGCGCGGGCCTCGGCCAGCGCGGCGGCGTCCGGCTGCGGCAGCGCGGCGGCCGCGTCGGCCTCGGGCGCCTTCTTGTGCTTGTTGGCCTTCTCCTGCCGCCGCTGCTCCTCGGCGGCCTTCGACGGCACCGGGGCGCTGATGCTCGAGCGGCGGTCCGGCGTGAACGCCTCCGGCGGCACCGGCTTGGTCTTCGGCTCCGGCAGCGGCGCCAGGTAGGGCTCGACGAGGCGCGGCAGCGTGTCGGTCACGCCGGGGGAGTCGTTCGGCAGGATGTGCGGCGTGATCATCACGACCAGTTCGCTCTGAGCCTTCTGCGCCGCCTTGCTCTTGAACAGATGCCCGAGGATCGGAATATCGCCGATGCCCGGGATCTTCTGCAGCGTCGAGTTCACCTGGTTGTTCATCAGCCCGGCGATCGCGAACGTCTGCCCGTCGCGGAGCTCCAGCTCGGTCTCGGTGCGGCGCGTCGAGAGCGCCGGGATCCGGAAACCCTGCAGGGTGACGCCGTTGGCGTAGTCGAGCGTGCTGACCTCGGGCTTGACCTTGAGGTGCACCCGGTCGCCCCGGACCGTCGGCGTGAAGTTGAGGCGGACGCCGAACTCCTTGAACTGGATCGACACCGCCGACCCGTTCTGCGAGCCCTGCACCACCGGGATCGGGAACTCGCCGCCGGCGAGGAAGCTGGCGTCCTTGCCGCTCTCGGCCACCAGGTTCGGCTCGGCCAGGCTCTGGAAGATGCCGCGCTGCTGCATCGCGCGGATCACGGTGCCGAGGTCGTACTTCTCGCTCAGCAGGAACAGGTTGAGGAAGTCGCTCACCGAGAACTTGCCCTCGGCCGCCGTGACCGCGCCGCCGAATTCGCTCGAGGCTTTGGTCCACGCCAGATCGGTGAAACCGGGCGCCGTGAACTGCCCCGTCGTCACCCGGCCCAGCGTGTTGTTGATGCCGGTGGGGCTGGTGAAGAGCGACATGCCGAACTCGGTGAGGGCCGAGCGGCTCACCTCGGCAAAGCGCACCTTGAGCAGCACCTGGTTACTGGCCGGCCCCTCGCGCACCTGCAACAGCGTCACCACGTCTTCGCGCTTCTCGACGTAGCCGAGCGCGACGTTGATGGCGCGGTCCACCACGTCCTTGCTCGAAACCGATCCCGAGAGCACGACGTTGCGGCCGTTGCTGCGCACCTCGATCCGCTCGGCCGGGAACAGCTGCTTCACCTGCTCGTTGAGCCGGGTGAGATCCCGCTGCACCGACACCTCGAAGCGGCGCACGGCGCCGCCGCGGCTCCACACGAACATCGAGATGGCACCGGGCCCCTTGCCGTGGACCAGCAGCTGGCTCGGCGAGGTCACCAGCGCGTCCGCGATGTCGGCACTCGTGAGCGAGACGCGCGCGATCGGGCTGCCGACGTCGATGAGCGTCGAGCGGCCGACCAGCAGGCGCACCGCGTCGGCCGAGGCGGCCTCGACGTCCACGTCGGGCGCCGCGGCCGGCGCCGATGCCGTCGGGGCGGCCGGGCTCAACGACGCGGCCGCCGTGGTGGCCACCGGCCGCAGCTGGGCGTGCACGGTGGCGCCGCCAAAGACCGCGACGATGAAGATGTGGCTGCCAACGACCCAGGCGGGCGTTAGTCGTGCGGGCGGGCGTGTCGTCTGCTGGGTCATCACTTAGTCCTGCCTCACGATTTCCTGCGCCCGCTTGTCGCCGCGGATGATCTCGACGGTGGGCGCGGCCACGGGCTCGACTCTCGGCTGCGGCTGCGGCACCGGCCGCGAACCGGACGACGCGGCCTGGCGCACGACCGGGGCGTATCCGCCCGCCATCAGCGCCCCCGGACGGATGCCGCCGGTGATCGGCGCGGTCTTGTCGGTGGGGTTGCGCAGCGCGAGCTGAATCTTGCCTTCGGTGCTCGCCAGCGTCAGGCGCTCGGCCTGGACCGGATCGACGAGCAGCGTCACGACGCTGACCGCCAGCGGCTTGCCGTCGGCCTCATCGCGCTCGATCCTGGTGCCCGCGGTCAGCACCTGGACGTTGGTGAGAATCACTTTCGTCTGCACGTCCTCGGGCCGCTGCGTCGGATTGACCGTCGCCACGACGTCGACCCGCGTCCCGGGCAGGACGTATCCGGCTACGCCCACGACGTCGTTCACCCGCACCGAGAGGGCGCGATAACCCTCGGGGATGATCGGCGGCAGCCCCGCGCCCGCTTCCTTCGCGGCGAGCTTCGCCGGCAGGAACGCCTCGTTCTGCGTCACCGGCTGGATGAGGCCGCGCCCGACCAGGTCGTCGGGGTTCGAGAAGGCGCCCATCGGCACCGCGTCGGCCGGCCATTGAATGGCGCGCAGGTCCTCGCGCCGCACCTCGGCGCCGAGGTCCATGTCGGAAGCGGCCACGAGCACCGCCACCGTCTTCACGCCGGGCGTGTTCGTCGCCGGCGCCGCCTGCATGTATTGATAGGTGCCGAACGCAAACGTCCCGCCCGCAACGAGCGCGAGCGCGAGCACGATGAGGATGCGGATGCGAGCCATATGTGTGGATGCTCCGGAACGGGCGTTACACGGTCACCAGCTGAGCGCGACCAGCACGACGCCGATCGCGATGGCCGGAGCGTAAGCAAAGCGGTTGTCCGAGGCCGTGCTCTCGATGCCGGCACGGACCTGCCGGTCGCCGGCGAGCAGGCGGCCGGTCGAGCCGATGGTCTGTGTCAGACGGCGGCGGCCGACGGCGACGAGCAGCGCCAGAATGCCGCCGGCCATCGCCGTGTAGAGAAAGGCGTAGATGGTGTCGGTGGGGCCGAGCAGCGCGCCCGCCGCCGCGAGCAGCTTCACGTCGCCGGCACCGGTCGCGCCAAAGAGATGCCCCGGCATCATGAACGCCAGGCCCAGCAGGCAGCCGAGGAGCGCAGCGCCGAGGCCCACGCGCCCGAAACCCGCGGCGGCAATGCCGACACCGACGGCCGCAAGCGAGGCCGTCAGCAGATTGGGAATGCGCCGGGTCCGCAGATCGATCACCGCCGCGGCACCCATGCCGACGGCGACGATGGCGGTCACCAGCGCGTCAGAATTGTGCAGAAGCGATGACATCCCAGAACACCGTTTTGAGGGTTGAGCCCAGCATCTCGACGGCGCCAATCGCCGCGATGACAATCAGAGACACGAGGAGCGCGTACTCCAGGAGGTCCTGGCCCGCGTCCTCTGCCAGACCTGCGGCGGACGCGGATCTCCTGAGCCGCCGGATGGCTTCGCGTAGTCGAAGCACGCCCATCTGCCCCCCTTCGCCGCGCACACGTCCCCCACGACCTGTGACACAGCGTCTCGCGAATTGCGCGGGACCGGTCCCCCCGACCGGCCCCGCCCGAGTGGATTGCGAGGGGTCGTTACGGAGGCGTGACCAGCTTGTTGCTGATCGCAGTGAAGATGTCGCTGGCCTTGGTGCCGGTGGACGTGATGGCGGCGACCGCGACGAGCGCGATCAGAGCCACGAGCAGCGCGTACTCGAGCAGGTCCTGACCGGAGTCGTTGCGAAGCATCTTGCGAACGCGAGTAATCAGGTTCATCGTGGTTCCTCCCGCGCGCTCCGTTCGGAACGCGGCTTGTGTGTCCCATTTGCGGCCACGCTCCCCAGCATGTCCGCGACGTCGGCACCCTAAAGCGCAACCGGCATGCCACGGTGCCGGCGCGGGACTGTGATTCGTCGTCAAGTGCTTCTGCGCACGACGCTTGAGCCCGAGCATTCGCGAGGTGCGTGCAGGCGCAGGGCGCGGACGGCCGTCCGATCCGGCACCGCACATTCGTAACCGGCGAACCGCTTTTTCGTTTTCGTCAGGGGTGTTCTGAAGCGGAGCACACACGAAGGCGAACGGCGCGTCACCCGAGGCCGTCGTGCGCACTTGCTGTCGTCGCCCACCTTCCACTTTTGTCGGCGGGCTGCCGGATCTGTCGCCGGATTCCGCGCCGCGGCGGCGCGCCGCGGGCGAGGCCGCGCAGCAGCGTGCCGGTTGTGGCCAGTGGCAGCGGGAACGGGGATTGCGATCGCATCTGCACCCTCGACAGGGGACTAGATGTGCGAAAAGTAGTCGGTGAGGCGCTGATCTCGATGGCCGCGCTCGTCATTCTGCTGGCGGCGCTGATGGCGCTGGACCCGCGCGTGCGCGACCACGTGAAAGGCGTGCTGAGGAAAGACATCCTGTCGGCCGATGTGGCACGTATGAACGCCAAGGCCCACAGCGCCGTGACCATGACGAAGGTCAGCACCCGCGAGCACGGCCTCGATCACGCCGCGCTGGCGGTGTTCGTCATCGCCGCCACCGGGCTCGTCGTCGCGATGCTTCGACTCTGACCCCATGCCTCTCATCCTCGCCATCGATCCCGACAAGCGGCAGAGCACCCAGCTCGCAACCCTGGTGAAGACCCAGCTGCAGGCGGAGCTCGTCCACCGCGCTACCGCGGCCGAGGCGCTGGATGCGCTGAAGGGGCGGGTCCCCGACCTGGTGCTGACGTCGACGCTGATTTCGCCGCGCGAGGATGCGGCGCTCGCCGCGCACTTGCGGCACCTGGGCGCGGCCGCAACGCACGTGCAGACCATCACCATCCCGCTGCTCGGATCGGCGGCCCCGCAGCGGGCCAAGAGCGTGCTGGCGGCGCTACGGCGCGAAAAGCCTCAGGCGGCGATGACCGACGGCTGCGCGCCAGACGTCTTTGCCGAGCAGATTCGCCAGTATCTGCGCACGGCCGACGAGCAGAAGGCGGCCGCGGCGGCTCCATTCGACGCGGCGCTCGCCGAAGAGCCGGTTGCGGAGACGGCGTTCGAACCAGCAGTCGCCGGCGAAGAGATCGCCATCGAAGCGGCTCCCCCGCCGGAGCCCGAGGCTGCGCTCGGCGACGAACCGGAACGGTTACCGCTCTCGCAGCTCCTGCGGCTCGTGTCGGACTGGACGACCGCGCCCACGGCGCCAGCGGAGGCGCCGCCACCGGCCAGCGAGCTCGACGACCTCTCAATCGACCCGGTTGCCGCGCAGGCGCTCGAAGAGCTGTCGCGACGGCTCCCGGAGGCATCGCTCGCCGACGGCATCCCGGCCGAGGCTCCGGTGCCCGTCGTCGAGATGCAGACGTTCGAGACGCTCGACGCCATTGCCAGCCAGCTTGCCGCC
>DATMDI010000213.1:0-10091 GCA_035557875.1 Vicinamibacterales bacterium | reverse complement strand
CACCTGAGCGCGCCAATCGGCGGTCTTCACGATTTCGATTTCAATCGCGCCTTCGGGGCAGGCAGAGACGCATGCCGGCGAGTCTCCCTGTGACAGGCGACCGTGGCACATGTCGCACTTCCCGACGACGCCGCGCTCGGGGTTGTATTGCGGCACGCCGTGGGAACAGTTCCAGGTGCAGTACTGACAGCCGATGCAGGCGTCGGCGCTGTGGCGCACGATGCCGGTCACTGAATCCTTCGAGTAGGCGTCCACCGGGCAGCCTTGCAGGCAGGTCGGCTCGAGGCAGTGGTTGCAGCCCATCGACAGGTGGTGCTGCGCGACCGCCGGAAAGAATCCGCCTTCGATGTCGCCAACGCGGCGCCAGTTGATCTCGGCGGGGTTGCCGTTCTGCTCGTTGCAGGCGACGACGCAGCACTTGCAGCCGATGCACTTCCCCATGTCGAAGTGGAATCGGTACTGTTCGCCGGGCTCGAGCGCGCGGGTCGGCATGCGCTCGGCGAGCGGCACGGGCCCGGTTGCCCGCCGCGGCGGCGCGAGCGAGGCTGGCACCGGTCGCTTCGTCAGCGCGAAGGTAACGCCGTCTTCGGTTGCCCGCTTCAAGAGCGGCAGTGACATCGACACTCCCATGGAGAACCCGCTGGGCCACGCGCGTGCGTGACCCATCTCGAGTGGCTCGACAGGGAGCGCGATTGACTATGCGCTGGACGACAGCGCAGCCCGGCGGCAAGGGCGGGCATGGAGGGCCGCGCTCGTGGCGGCAGGCCCCACGTCGAATATACGCGCCGGACCCTACAGCGGCAAGAGGGGCAATGGTGACGCTGGCGTAGCCAGAGATGGCGATTACAACAAAAATGAAGAAGATCGGCCAAGGGCAGCTAAGTCCTACATCCGACAGGGCCATCGGACCCAAATCGTGCCGATGGAAGCCGCGTAGAGCACTGCATCTACAGATGTTGCGGCCACGGCCGCAACCGCGGCGCGCGACGCGGTGCGATGGCTTTCCGGCACTGCGCCGTGTCGTTTCGGGCCTTTTTCGATCCGCGCGGCGCGGTCGGGGTGGAACCCTCGCGGCGCTCCGAGCCGACGCGAGCGGTGGCCACGAAAATGTTCGATGACCAGACAGGGCTCACGGTCTTGTAGGGCCATCGCGTCGCGGAACCGGACACGACGCAACCTCGAAATGGCGAATGCCCGCGCTACGAAATCGCGTGCCCCGACTCTGGAGTCGTGGCCATTCAGGCGGCAAACCGCGTTCGGAACGGCCCTTGCTCAGTGGGCGGACCAGCGGCCCAGACGCCCAAACGTCGACAGCACGTCCAGCAAGGCCACGACGCACCTCGTGTAAGCCAGGCCCAGACGCCTCTCCACGGTCGATTCGACTGATTGTTTCGCGCCCGCATGCGCGCATGGCCGGCTCTGTTGCCGTCCTGCGAGCCTTCAGCGTGCGCGAGTGAGGAGAGACTCGCATGTTGAGCAAGACCGGCTCGTCCGCACGAGCCCGCAGGCTGTGGCCCGCGGCCGTGCTGCTTGGGCTGCCCTTGTCCGCCGCAGCACAACAAGCAGCGCCCGCCAGCGCACAGGCGCAACTGCAGCCCGTCGCTACCGCTCCAGCACCGGCCGCCAGTCAAGGGCCCGTACCAGCCGCCGCACCGCCGCAGGTGCAAATGCCGCCGAAGGTCCCCGTATTCAACCGCGCCAATCAGAAGCTTCCCGCGTGGCTGCGCGTGCGCGGCGAATTCCGCGAACGGTTCGAAGGCTTCGACAACCTCGGCTTCACCGAGGGGCGCGACGACGAATACGCGCTCACACGGGTGCGGGTGAACGCCACGATCACGCCCAGCCAGTCGCTGTCGTTCCAGGTCAACGTCCAGGACGCGCGCGTCGCCGGCAAGACCGTCGGCCCGACCACGGCGCCGTTCCGCGGTCCGTTCGACCTGCGCGTCGGGTTTGCCGACGTCGGCTCGGCCAAAGCCCCCGTGGCCGCGCGGCTCGGGCGCCAGGAGCTCTCGTTCGGCGAGCAGCGGCTGATCGGCCCCCTCCCCTGGGTGAACACCGGGCGCTCGTGGGACGCGGCACGGGGCATCCTCCGCAGCAAAGCGTTCCAGGTGGACATGTTCGTCGCCTCGCTCGTGCGCAGCCTGCCCGACGAGTTCGACAAGAGCGGCAACGGCAACCGGCTGGGCGGCGCGTACGCCACCACGACGAAGCTGATTCCCAAGGCCACGGTCGAGCCGTACGTGTTCTTCCGTCGCGACGTCAACCTGCGCAGCGAGCTCGGCGCGACCGGCACCATCAACCAGGCGACGATCGGCGCCCGCACCGTTGGCCGCCTGCCGCTCGGCCTCGACTACGGCGTGGAGATGGTGATGCAGCGCGGCTCGCTCGCCGACGACTCAATCAGCGCGTGGGCCGGCCACTGGCAGATGCGCGAATCGCTCTCCGGCCGGGGCGCGGTCAAGCTGACGTCGGAATACAACTTCGCGACCGGCGACGAGAGCGCGACCGACGGCACCCGCGCGACCTTCGATCAGCTCTATCCGACCGGCCACGACAAGCTGGGGCTGGCCGACCAGGTCGGGTGGCGCAACGTGCACCACCTGCGCGAGGGCTTCGAGTTCTCGCCCATCAAGGCGACGCCGATCTCGGTGAACTACCACACGTGGTGGCTGGCCGAGAAGACCGACGGCCTCTACGCGGCGAGCGGCGCCCGCATCGCCTCCGTTCCCGGCGGCGCGGCCAGCGGCCACGTGGGCCAGGAAATCGACGTCCAGGTGACGCGCCTCCTCACGCCGCAGCTGCAGCTCGCGGCGGGCTACGCGCACATGTTTACGGGCAAGTTCCTCGAGCAGGCCACGCCTGGGGCGTCTTACAGCCAGCCCTACGTGATGCTGACCTACGTCTTCCTGGCGGACAAGTAGAGGTGAGTGATCCGATGACGACGACGAAACAGAGCTCCTCCCGACGCCGGTTCCTCAGGGCCGCCGGCACGTCCGCCGCCGGCGTGCTCCTGGCGGGCATGCCCAAGGGCTTCACCGGTGGCGTCTACGCGGCCGACGGCCCCGAGACCACCGCGATGCGCTTCGGCATCATCGCGCTCACCGACTGCGCGCCGATCGTGATGGCGCACGAGCTCGGCTACTTCAAGCAGTTCGGGATCGAATCGACCATCTCCAAGGAGGCGTCCTGGGCGGTCATCCGCGACAAGCTTTCGATCGGCGAGAACCACGCCACCCACATGCTAATCGGCATGCCGATCGCCTCCACCATGGGCCTCGCCGGCTCGCCGGTGAAGCCGATGGTCGTCCCCTGGCTGCTCAATCGCAACGGCCAGGCGATCACGCTCGACAACAAGCTGAAGGCCGCGGGCGTCAAGACGCCGCAGGCGCTGAAGCCTCTGGTGGACAAGGCCAAGGCCGCCGGCGAGCCGATGTCGTTCGCAATGACGTTCCCACCCGGCACCCATGCGATGTGGATCCGCTACTGGCTCGCATCGGGTGGCATCAACCCCGACAAGGATGTCAACCTCATCACCATCCCGCCGCCGCAGATGGTCGCCAACATGAAGGTCGGCAAGATGGACGGCTTCTGTGTGGGTGAACCGTGGAACAACCGCGCGATCGAAGACAACATCGGCTTCACGGCGGTCACGACGCAGCAGATGTGGAAAGACCACCCGGAAAAGGCGTGCGCCTTCACCGAGGAGTTCGCCACCAAGAACCCCAAGAGCGTGAAAGCGGTCCTGAAGGCGCTGCACCTCGCCAGCGTCCACCTCGATGACATGAAGAACCGGCCCAAGGCGGCGGAGATCATCGCGCGTCCGGCCTACATCAACTGTCCGCCGGCGATCATCCTCGAACGCCTGATGGGTAAGTACGAGTACGGCGATGGCCGCGTCGAGCAGGATCCGTTCTACATGATCTACTCGCAGCGCAACTGCAACCTCCCACAGCCGATCTACGCACAGTGGTGGCTGACGCAACTGCAGCGCTGGGGCTTCACCAAGGGCGCACCCGACTACGTCGGCATTCCCAAGAAGGTGATGCGTCCCGACCTCTACATGGAGGCGATGAAGGAGATGGGCGTCAAGGTCACGCCGCCCACCGACACCAAGATCACGCTGTTCGACAGCGTGTTCGACAGCAAGGATCCCGAGAAGTACGCCCGGTCGTTCAAGGTGCACAGCCTGCAGGGCTAGCCGTTTGCACGTAGGGGCCGGCTTTAGCCGGCCCTCCCGGGCCGCCTGAAGGCGGCCCCCACACCGGCCCGGAGGAGGCCAACTTGATGAAGCGTCTGATCAATCTGCTGCTCCCGCTCTGCGGCATCGGGATGGCGCTGGGGGCCTGGTGGGCCGCCAGCATCGCGGTGCCGGATCTGCCGTCGCCGGTGCGGACGTGGGAAGAAAGCAAGATCTACATTCTCGAGCCGCTCGCCAAACGCGGCGAGTCGGACCAGGGCATCCTCCTGCTCGCCTACTACAGCCTGGTGCGCGTGGCACAGGGCTTCCTGCTCGGGATCGCCATCGCGACGCCGATCGGCTTCCTGCTCGGCGTCTCGCCGTTGCTGACGCGGATGTTCGACCCCATCATGCAGGTGCTGCGGCCGATTTCACCGCTCGCCTGGCTGCCGCTCGGACTGGTTCTCTTCCAGAAGTCCGAGCCGGCGGCGCTCTTCGCGATTGCCGTGTGCTCGATGTGGCCCACGGTGATCAACACCATGATGGGCGTGCGCGCCATCCCGCAGGACTACTGGAACGTGGCCAAGGTGCTGCGGCTGTCGCGGACGACCACGTTCATCAAGATCATCGTCCCGGCGACGCTCCCCTACATGTTTACCGGCTACCGCCTCAGCCTCGGCATCGCCTGGCTCGTGATCGTGGCGAGCGAGATGCTCACCGGCACTCCAGGCGTCGGCGGGTTCCTGTGGCAGGAGTACAACAGCCTGGTCTACGCGCACATCCTGCTCGCCATCATCACCATCGGCGTCGTCGGGTTCGCGCTCGACCGGCTCATGGGCGTGGCCGAGTCGCGGCTGCGGGCCTCGTAGGAGGCGCTGGTGGCCTTTCTCGAGGTTCGCGGCCTTTCCAAGTCGTTCCCGTCGCCGGCCGGCATGCGTCACGTCCTCAAGGACGTGACGCTCGAGGTCGAGTACGGCGAGTTCATCTCGATCGTGGGCTCGATGGGCAGCGGCAAATCGACGCTGCTCAGCCTGCTCGCCGGTCTCACGTCGCCCGACGCCGGCGCCGTCGTGATCGACGGCAAGCCGGTGACCGGCATCCGCGGCGACGCGGCATTCGTGTTCCAGAACTATTCGCTGCTGCCCTGGTTCAGCGCGCTCGAGAACGTGCGCCTCGCGGTCTCGGCGGCGTTTCCGTCCGCCACCGCCGCCGAGCAGCGCGCCCGCGCCACCGAGGCGCTCGAACGCGTCGGGCTCGGCAACGCGCTCGATCGGAAGCCGCGGCAACTGTCGGGCGGGATGCGGCAGCGGGTGTCGTTGGCGCGCGCCTTCGCCACCGAGCCTCGCGTGCTGTTTCTCGACGAGCCGTTCGGCGCGCTCGACGCGCTGACGCGCGACACGCTGCAGCAGGACCTGGCGCAGCTCTGCGCCGGACGCGACCGTCCGGTGACGGTGGTGATGATCACCAACAGTGTCGAGGAAGCCATCCTGCTCTCGGATCGCATCGTCCCGATCGTCACCGGCCCGCCGGCCTCACTCGGCGCGCCGATCGTGGTCGAGCTCGCGCGGCCGCGCACCCTCGCCCAGCTGGCGCACGACGAGCAGGCCACGCACGCGCGCGCCCACGTCATAGCGGCGCTCACGGCGTCGATTCAGCGGCGCGGCCGCTCCTCGGCCGCGGGGCCGAATGCGGCCCTGTCCACCTCGCCAGAACCCGCCAAGGCCTCGGGGCCGGCATAAGGAGAAACGTGTTCGTACCACTGGAACTGACGGGACTGACCAAGGTGTTCGCCACCCCGACCGGCCCCTTCGTGGCCGTCAAGGACGTCAACGCGCGGATTCTCGCCGGCACGTTCGTGGCCATCCTGGGCCACTCGGGCTGCGGCAAGTCCACCGTGCTGTCGATCGTCGCCGGCCTCGACAAGGCGACCTATGGCGGCGTGATCATCGACGGGCACGAGGTGACGGCTCCCGGCGCCGAGCGTGCGATCGTGTTCCAGTCGCCGTGCCTGCTGCCGTGGCTCAACGTGCTCGAGAACGTGATGGTGGCGGCCACGCAGGGCGCGGCACCGAAGAGCAAGAAGGAAGCACGCGAGCTGGCGCGCTTCTATCTCGACATCGTCGGCATCGGCGAATCCGAGATGCAGATGCCCGGCGAGCTCTCGCTCGGCACGCAGCAGTGCGTGTCGCTGGCGCGGGCGCTGGTGGTCGAGCCGCGTTTCCTGCTGCTCGACGAGCCGTTCTCGCAGCTCGACTCGCTGACCCGCTTCGAGCTGCAGGATTTGCTGCTGCGGGTGTGGGAGTCGTCGGGCAAGACGGTGGTGATGGTCACCCACGACATCGACGAGGCGCTCTACCTCGCGGATCATCTGGTGCTCATGACCGACGGCCCGGAGGCGACGGTCGGCGACGTCTACACCGTGCCGTTCGCGCGGCCGCGGAGCCGCGCCGCGGTGCTGGCTCACCCGCGCTACCACGAGGCCCGCCGGCATGTGATCGACTTCCTCGAGCACCACGCCCACCAGTCGCGCCCGAGCGCGCTCGACGACGTGCTTTCCAGACGTCCCGCGTGAACTCTTGGCTCGCCCTTCGGTCAGGTAGGTCAGGTGGGTCAGGTAGGCCTGGTAGGTAAACCCGTTTAGCTCGCACGTAGCGGCGGGTCTTGAGACCCGCCGATCTTCTTCCCCACCCGACCTACCTGACCTAGCTGACCGATCCGCAAGAATCCAATCTCACGAAGCGTCCGTAGCACAGACGGCGGGCCAGGCAGGGAACAGCCTGGGCCCCTTCCTGGAGGACGCAATGAAACGACGGTCGATTCCGCCTTCGCCAAGGCTACGGCGGACAAGTCAGCTTGTGGCCGGTGCGGCGTTCGTCGCCGCGGCCGGCATCACGGCGTTCGGGTCGAGCCACCGCGAGGCGCCCGGCATCACCGGCCGGCCCAAACTCGACGGTACCGACTTCTACGCATTCCGGAGCTACGAACCGGGACGCGAAGGGTACGTGACCCTGATCGCCAACTACATCCCGCTGCAGGACGCTTACGGCGGGCCCAATTTTTTCGCGATGGATCCCGACGCGGTCTACGAAATCCACGTGGACAACAACGGAGACGCGCGCGAGGACCTCACCTTCCAGTTTCGGTTCAAGACTCAGTACCGGAACCTCACCGTGCCCGCCGGCGGCCTCAACCTCACCGTGCCGCTCATCAACATCGGCGGGATCGGGCCGGCCCCTACCGATACCGGCAACCTGAACGTCATCGAGACCTACAGCGTCTCGCTCATCCGCGGCGACCGCCGCACCGGGATGCAGTCGGTGCTGCGCAACGCGGCAACCAACCGGACGGCGTTCATGAAGCCGGCCGACCGCATCGGCGACAAGTCGATCCCGAACTACGCGCAGTACGCCGACAGCCACATCTACGACGTGAAGATCCCTGGCTGCAGTAACGGCCGCGTCTTCGCCGGTCAGCGGCGTGAGGGCTTCGTCGTGAACCTGGCCGAGGCGTTCGACCTCATCAACCTCAATCCGCTCGGCCCGGTCGACGGCACCGAGAACGTGCTCGCGGACAAGAACGTGACGAGCCTCGCGGTCGAAGTACCGATCGCGTGCCTGACTCGTGGCAACGATCCTGTCATCGGCGCGTGGACCACGGCCAGCGAACGGATGTCCGGTGATGGCGACCCCGAGGAGTGGCGGCAGATCTCGCGCCTCGGGCATCCGCTCGTGAACGAGCTGGTCATCGGGCTCAATTTCAAGAACAAGTTCAACGCGAGCGAACCCAGGAGCGATGCGCAATTCGGTCCTTTCGTGACCAACCCGACCCTCCCGGTGCTGATTCAGGCGCTCTTCGGCGTGCCGGCGCCGGCGACGCCGCGTAACGATCTCGTGGCGGTCTTCCTGACCGGCGTCGCGGGGCTGAACAAGCCCGCCAGCGTGCGGCCGGCGGAACTGCTGCGGCTGAACACGTCGATTGCGGCGAAGGCGCCGGCGGCGCAGAGTCCCGTGGGCGTGCTCGGCGGCGACACCGCCGGCTTCCCGAACGGGCGGCGGCCGGGTGACGACGTGGTGGACATCGCGCTCCGTGCCGTGGAAGGCGCGCTGCTGCCCGGTCATCCGGCTGCGGTCGACCAGCTCACCGACGGCGCGCTCTCGACCGCGACCATCGCCTACACGCCGGAAGGCTTGATTACGGGTGACGCCGCCTTCAGCCTGTTCCGCACGAGCTTCCCGTACCTTCAGACGCCGCTGTCTGGTTCGCCTGGTCCGATCCATCCCTGACCAGGCAGGTAGGCAGGTCAGCAGGTAGGCAGGTGGGTGGACGGATGGGCCCTAGGGGTCCATCCGTCTCGCACGCGACCGGTTCTCAAACAAGTGGTGGGCCCATCTCTGTTTTCGTACGTGGGCCCGGGTCTTTAGACCCGGGCGAAGAGGCAGGAATCGACATGCATCGACTGATATCGTTCGCCGCCGTGCTCGCCGCCTCCGCATCCCTCTCGGCGCACGACTTCTGGATCGAGCCGACCGGATTCAAGGCCGACCTGGGACGCGTGATCGGCGTGAAGCTCCGGGTGGGCGACGACTTCCACGGCGATCCGGTACCGCGCAACGACGAGTTCATCGATCAGTTCGTGGTCGTGGACGCCGGCGGCCGCCGGCAGGTGGTGGGTCGCGAGGGGTCAGATCCGGCCGGCCTGCTCCGCGTCACCGCGCCGGGGCTGATGATCGTCGGCTACCAGAGCCGCCCGCGCCCGGTGACGCTGCCGGCCGAGAAATTCACCAGATACCTGACCGAGGAAGGGCTCGAGTCGATCGTCGCCGCGCGTGCCCGCACCGGCATGTCGGCGCGCGAGGGGCGCGAGATCTTCTCGCGGTCGGCAAAGAGCCTGCTGCGATCGGGCGCGATGGCCACTGGCTCCGGCGATCGGGCGCTCGGCTTCCCCATCGAGCTCGTCGCGGAACGCAATCCGTACGAGATGCGTCCCCGCGACACGCTGACCACACGCCTCACGTATCAGCAGGTGCCGCTCGCCGGCGCCCTCGTCGTCGCCTACAACCAGCGGGCGCCGTACCACAAGCTGAGCGTGCGATCGGACCGCCACGGGCGCGCGGTGTTCACCTTGGACGAACCGGGAGTGTGGCTGGTGAAGGCGGTGCACATGGTGCCGGCACCGGCGGGCTCGAACGCCGAGTGGGAGAGCTTCTGGGCGTCGTTGACGTTCGAAGTCGCCGGTTAGCTTGGCGACTTCGCGGCCGGCTCAAGGCTCAAGACTCACGTACTATTCGAGTGTTCTCGTGAGCAGTCCAGGCCTTTGGGCCCTGAGCCCTGAGCCGCACGCGCAGCAGCGCTACTTCAGCGCCGCGACCGCAGCGTTCGCCACGACGCCGTCCTGCTGGCTGGTGCCGCCCGAGGCGCCGATGGCGCCGACGATCTTCCCGCCGACCACGAGCGGCACGCCGCCCTCGACCGGCACGGCGCCCTCGAGCGCGAGCAGCCGCAACCCCTCGCCGCCGGCGGCAACGCCGTCCTGGAACACCTTGGTCGCGCGCTTGAAGCGCGCGGCGGAGCGCGCCTTCGCGATCGCCACGTCCACGCTGCCCTGCTGCACCTCCGCCATCCGCTCGAAGTACACGAGCTCGCCGTGCGTATCGACGATGGCGATCGCCATCGTCCAGTTGTTCTTCTTCGCCTCGGCGATCGCGGCGGGCGCGATCGTCTTCGCGGTCTCTGCGGTGATTGAAGGTCCGTACATCGGTTGCGCCTGCGCAAGGGCGAGGGCCGGCACACCGGCGGCCAGGGCGATACACATCATCAACGGGGCAGCCACTCGCGTCATGGGCGCCATTATATGACGCCCTGCATGCTAGGCTCACCGAGACCATGACGCACGCGATTCTCACCACCGTGGCCG
>DATMDI010000212.1:0-2791 GCA_035557875.1 Vicinamibacterales bacterium | reverse complement strand
GGGCGCGGCAGGCTTTGCCGTGGCGACCGTGCTGAGCGGCACGAGGCCGCCGCCTCTCCCCTGGGGATCCGCCATCACGACCTGCTCCGGCGCCCAGTCACCCGTGATGTTTGGCTCGCCCGACGGACGCTTCGCCGGCCGCGCCTTGGCCTTTTCGACGTTCGCGGACGCCAGCACCCCGCGCACCTCGGTGACGTTGCCGCCGGGGCCCTTCACGTACTGACCGTAACGGTCCATGCGCGCGCCGCTCGCGAATTTGATCGTGTTCAGATAGCACGACGCCGGATCGTCGCGGTCCGGTGCCGCCTCGACCGTCACCTGCTCTCCGACCTTGAACAGCTCCTTGGTCCAGCCCGAGCGGCGCAGCGTGTGCGCCGAGCGCATCTCGCAGCGGTGCTTCGACACCTTGCCGTCAGGCTCGGTGGTTTCGAAGTAGAGCCACGAGTGCGGGTTGATGAACTCGATGCGAGTCAGCTTCCCGGTGAACGTCACCTGTTTGGACAGATCGAAGCTGCCGATGCCGTGATGGGCGACGGCCGGCACGGCCCACGCCGCCGCCACCAGAACGCCCAGAAGTCCCCGTCGAATCATCGTCGTTCCCCCATTCGGCGCCCGTCCGGGCGCACTGACCGAAGCCCGGGCAACGCTCTGACGGTCAGCGCCCGGCGGCAATATTGTAGGCCGCTTCCGCCGCGCCGCCGTTCGCTCTGCGCACGCCGGACGACGACGCTGACAGACGGGCGGACGCGGCGAACGAGGCCCACAGATCCTTCAGCGCCTGATGGATCAACGGCGCCGTTTCGGGGCCGAGCGAGTTGATCTCGCCGTAGTGCCGCTCGGGCGCGCCGTAGAGCCAGGGCGCCGCGGCGTCCCACTCGGACTTCGGGATGATGTAGCCCACCTCGTCGTTGGCGAGGCCGACGAGGAACTTCACCCGCCCGGGCATCAGATCGCGCAGCGGCGGAACTTCGATGGGTGCCAGATCGAAGTCCGCGCCGGGCGATCGTTCGACACCGCCGTTGGCGATCTCCGGATAGAGCTCTCCCGGCACGCACGTCAGGCTGGCGTCGCCGAAGGTGAGCACCGCCACTTCGCTGCGAATGTGGTTCAGCCGCGGCTGTCCCCGGCCGAAGAGCCCGAGCGCGTTGGCGAGGCGGAACAGGGTGTTGTCGATCGGCAGTTCGAGGGTGCGCGCGGCGAATCCGATCCGGGGTTCGGTTTCCACGGGAGTGCCGCCGGCCCGCACCGCGGCCAGCGCCGCCTGTGCCAGGCGGCGGCCGAGCGCACGCGCCTTGTCGTGCGACGGCGCCGTGAACGGCTGCTGCGTGTAGGGATCGAGCACGGTCGTCTGCGGGTTGGTCGTCATCAACCCGCCGATTGCGCCGTTCACGTACAGATGCACGCCGCCCAGGCCGGTCTCGGCGGCGCGCCCGTCCACCGTCACGCCGGTTTCGAGCGCGTCGCGCAGGTAGCCGGGAAAGTCCGCGGTGAGCTCGGTATTGTCGGCCCACGGCGTCTCGGGATGATCGGCCCAGTTGACGATCGTGCCGATTGTGGACCCGTTGGGAGCGGTGAAGTGCATCAGCCGCAGGGTGGCGTCGAACACCTGCGGATCGCGCGAGTCTGCCACCAGACCGGCGGGGTCGAGCGGCACTTCGAGAAACGACACCGCTGCCGGCGTCAGCGCCTCGACGGCGTCGGTCAACGCCGCGGCGGCGCCGGCCACGACGGCTTGGCGGTACGCCGGGTCGATGCCGCTGCGGAAGTCGCTCGGTCCCCAGATGCCCATCAGATCGGGCGCGGAATGGTTGTGCGTCGAGGCCACGACGACGTAGTCGAGGCGGGCCGACGACGGCAGGCTGCGTCGAACCGCCAGCACCTCGTCGTGGAAGAAGCCGATGGCATCGAGCGCTACCAGCCCGATGCGGTGCTCGCCGTCGTCGATGACGGCGGCGACGGCCTTCAGGTCGTCGTGAATCCGTGTCGCGGCGCGGTTGTGCGCGAAACCCGCCACCCACACCGGACGGGCCATGTCGGGATTGATCGTCCGCCGGCCGAAGCCGACCCGGAGGTTCGCCGGCACCGAGGGCGTGGGACGGACGACGACGCTGAACTCGGAGCCCGGCGAGCGATCGTGCAGATTCCACCACACGAACCCGCCCAGGCCCGCCGCGCCGAGGACGAGCACGACGAGAACGCCACGCAGCACGGATCGCACACGCATGGGCGCCCGCCTCAGTCGAGGATCTGCTCGCGCACGAGCGGCACCACCTTCGTTCCGTAGAGCTCGATGCTCTTCATCAGCAGGTCGTGCGGCAGCGTGCCGTTGCTGTACTTCAAGTCGAAGCGTGACAACCCGAGCGACGTGACGGTGCGCACGATCTTGGCCGCCACCGTTTCCGGCGAGCCGACGTACAGCGCGCCGTCACTGGCCTCGCGCTCGAAGTGATCGCGCCCGATCGGCGGCCAGCCGCGTTCGCGGCCGATGCGATTCATCAGTCCGGCGTAGTGCGGCCAGAGTTCCTCTTTCGCCTGCTCGTCGGTGGCGGCCACGTGACCCGGAGAGTGCGCGCCGATCGGCTGCAGCGGCTTGCCGAAACGCTCGAGCCGCTCCTTGTAGAGCTGCGAGTACGGCGCAAACCGCGCCGCGCTGCCGCCGATGATCGCCAGCATCAGCGGCAGGCCGTAGTACGCGGCCCGCACCACCGATTCGGGGCTGCCGCCGACGCCGACCCACGTATAGAGCGGCCCCTCGCTCGGGGGATACACGAGCTGATTGGTGAGCGGCGCG
>DATMDI010000211.1:0-11444 GCA_035557875.1 Vicinamibacterales bacterium | reverse complement strand
CGCTGGAGCCCGCGGGGGCGACGCCGCGGCGCGGCGCGGCGATCGAGGCGTCGCAGTCGGATGTCGGTCCGGCGGCGGTGGCCGAGATCCAGGAGCAGGCCCGGCGTCTGACCTCGCGGCTTGCGCCCAGGCCGGCGAGCGGAGCGCCGGCGCGCAATCCGTTCCAGTTCGGCATGCGGCCGGTGGCCCGGCGTGCGCCAGCGGTGACCGCATCCGCGGCCGCGCCAGCGGTGATGGACGCGCCAGCGCCGTTTCCGCTGCACCTCGCCGGTGTTGCCGTCGACACGATCGATGGTGTGGACACGCGCACGGCGATCATCAGCGGTCCCGCCGGCATCGAGCTGGCCAAGGCTGGGCAGCCTGCGGCGCCCGGCTACCGCGTGGTGACGGTCGGCGAGGCGTTCGCCGAAGTCGAGCGGTTGAGCGACGGCGTCCGCGAGCGCCTCATTCTCGGCAACCCGAAGTAGTGATGTGGGGGCCGGCTTCAGCCGGCCCGGGCCACCTGAAGGTGGCCCCTACACCCTGACGATTCGCGCTTCGCGAATCGCACCCAGCTTCCGGATCTCGGTCAACACGTCGCCGTTGAGCGCGGCCGGTTCGTCCACCGTGACGAGGCCGATTGCGCGATCCCCGTCACGCCCCAGCGCGAAGCTGGCCACGTTGACGCCATGCCGCCCGAGCACCGTGCCGACGTGGCCGATCACCCCCGGCTGATCGTTGTTGCGCATGACGATCATCGTGCCCTCCAGCGTGGCCTCGACGCCGATACCGTCGAGCATGACCAGACGCGGGAACGCGCGCTCGAACACGGCGCCTTCGGCCCAGAGTTCGCCGGCGGCGGTCTGCAGCTTCACCGACATCAGGCTGGTGTAGTTGCGGGCGCGGTTGCTGCGCGATTCCACCACCTCGAGCCCGC
This sequence comes from Vicinamibacterales bacterium, assembly GCA_035557875.1. GTDB lineage: Bacteria > Acidobacteriota > Vicinamibacteria > Vicinamibacterales > UBA2999 > DASYRM01. The sequence goes on along the minus strand of DATMDI010000211.1, from coordinate 10,528 downwards.
GCGCGGTCGCCACGGTGCGGGCATTCACCAGCGTGGTGCCGCCCGAGGTCTCGCTCGGCCGGAGCAGGCCGACGAGAACGGCGTTGGCAACGAGGTCGGTGCGGGCTTCGGCGAGCTCGCCGTAATACCGGATGCTCACCTCGGTCGCCTGCGCCTCGTTCATCTGCGCGAGGAACGCACCGAGCTTCTCGCCGAGCGCCACGAACGGCTGCAGCTTCTTGAACTCTTCGGTGGACACCGACGGGAAGTTGACCGCGTTGCGGATGACGCCATCGCGCAGGAAATCGCGCAGCGCCGCGGCGGTCTCCACGCCCACCAATTCCTGGCCTTCGCGCGTGGAGGCGGCGATGTGCGGCGTCGCCACCACCTGCGGCAGCATCTGCAGCCGGTGGTCCACCGTCGGTTCCTTGGCGAATACGTCGAGCGCGGCGCCGGCCACGTGGCCCGCCTCGATGGCGTCGGCCAGCGCCGCCTCGTCGATGAGGTCGCCGCGGGCGGTGTTGACGATGCGGATGCCCTTGCGCGCGCGCGCCAGCCGCTCGGCGTTGACGAGGTGGCGCGTCTGCGGCGTGGACGGCAGGTGCAACGAGACGTAGTCGGCGCGAGCGAACACGTCGTCGAGCGACACGAGCTCGACGCCGAGGCTCGCGGCGACCGAGGCCGAGACGAACGGGTCGTGCGCGACCAGCCGCATGCCGAAGGCCGCGGCCCGGCGGGCCACTTCCTGCCCGATGCGTCCCAGACCGGCGAGGCCGAGCGTCTTGTCGCGCACCTCCTCACCGAGGAACTTCTTTTTCTCCCACTTGCCCTGCTTCATCGCCGCATCAGCGGCGGGCAGGTGGCGTGCCATCGCGAGGATGAGTCCCATCGCCAGCTCGGCGACGCTGACGCTGTTGGCACCCGGCGCGTTCATCACCACGATGCCGCGTGCGCTGGCCGCCGTGACGTCGACGTTGTCTACGCCGGTTCCAGCCCGGGCGATCGCCCGAAGGTGCGGTGCCGCGGCGATGAGCGCCGCCGTCACCTTCGTGGCGCTGCGGACCATGATCGCCTGCGCGGTGGCGACGTCGGCCGCGAGCTGTTCCGGCGTGCGGCCGGTGCGCGCGTCAACGGTCCAGCCCTCGCGGCGCAGCAGATCGAGCGCGGAAGAAGGCAGGTCGTCGGCCACGACGATCGTGAGAGCGGTGGAATCGGTGCTGGACATGTTGCTGGTCTGCGACACGAAGGTTACTCGCGAGAAAAATAGCGCTGGGCTGCCGCGCGAGATCGACGACAGCGTCGAGCGCCAACGTCCGCCCGGCGCGCGGAGAATCAAATATCGTCAGCGACGAACTGTCAGCGACCAAATACTGTCAGCGCGGAGCCTCAGCGAATTCGAAGGCGCCGCGTCGCCAACGCCCGCGCGCCGCGTCGCTAGTATAATCGGCGGTTGTCGATCACGCCGCGACGGCATGTGTCGCAGACACGCGCGGACCGCGGCGCGCGTTGCTACGATGTGACCGGCGCACTACGATGGTGCAATTCGCTAAAACGTTCCGGATCGTGAGCGGAACCGGGATCGTAACGGGGTGTTTTGCACAGAGTTTTCAACAGAAGCTGTGGGTACTGCGGTACTTCACCGAGGGACAACGACCTAACAGTTCGGGACGGGATGCCGTTTCGGATTCTTAAGGGCGCACGAGGCATTGCATGAATCGTAAAGTCACCGTGGTTGGTGGCGCCGGCAACGTCGGTATGACGGTTGCCCGGGCCATCGCGGAAAAGGAGCTCGCCGACGTCGTCATCATCGACATCGCCGACACCAAGGCGGCGGGCGTGGCGCTCGACATCTACGAGACCTGTCCGATCATCGGCAGCGACTCGCGGCTGATCGGCGGCGCCGACTGGAACGCGGCGGCCGGCTCCGACATCGTCGTGATCACGTCGGGTAAGCCGCGCAAGCCGGGCATGAGCCGCGACGATCTCGTGCGCGACAACTTCGACATCATGAAGAGCATCGCGCCCAACCTGGTGCAGTACACGCCGAACGCGATTGTCGTGCCAGTGGCCAACCCGCTGGATGCGATGTCGCAGGCGCTCTTCAAGCTCACCAAGTTCCCGCGCGAGCGGATCATCGGCATGGCCGGCGTGCTCGACTCGGCCCGCATGAGCACCTTCGTCGCGATGGAGCTCAAGGTCTCCGTGGAGAACGTGCACTCGTTCGTGCTCGGCGGCCACGGCGACACGATGGTGCCGCTGCCGCGCTATTCGACCGTGGCCGGCATTCCGTTGACGGAGCTCCTGTCGAAGGAGCGCATCGACGCGATCGCGAAGCGCACCGCCGATGGCGGCGCCGAGATCACGAAGCTCGTCGGCACGAGCGCCTGGTACGCCCCCGGCCAGGCTGCCGCTGAGATGTGCGAGGCCATCCTCAAGGACAAGAAGAAGATCCTGCCGTGCTCGGTGTACCTGCAGGGCGAGTACGGGATCAACGACCTGTTCGTCGGCGTGCCCGTCAAGCTCGGCGCCCGCGGCGCCGAGGAGATCATTCAGATCAAGCTGACGGCGGAGGAAGACGCGGCGCTGAAGAAGTCCGCGGCGGCCGTGAAGGAACTCGTCGATATTATTGGAATGTAGAGGTCTGGTAGGCCGGGTGAGTCAGGTGGGTCTGGTAGGGAGTCAGGTGGGTTTACCTACCAGGCCTACCCGACTTACCTGACCGGTTCCGGCACCGGCGCGCCCACCAGCAGATAGCGCTTCAGGAGCGCCGAGAGCTCGGCGGGTCGGATCGGTTTGGCGAGGTAGTCGTCCATGCCGGCAGCCAGACAGCGGTCGCGATCGCCCTGCATGGCACGGGCGGTGACGGCGACGATCGGAATCCGGCGGCGGCCACCTTCCATCTCGCGGATGGCACGGGTCGTTTCCAGACCGTCGATGCCCGGCATCTGTACGTCCATCAGGATGAGGTCGAACTCGCCGCCGCGTTCGCGGTACAGCGCCACCGCCTCATGGCCCGAGCCGGCGACCACCGCGGTGTAGCGCTCGCGCGCCAGAATCGCCAGCGCCAGCTTCTGATTCGTCGGGTTGTCTTCCACAACCAGTACGCGGCGACCGTGGTCCGCAGTGGCGCGGGCTGGTCCTGTCCCGACGGCGGGCACGGCCGGTGCGGCGGGCCGTCGGCGGCGCGTGCGCAGCGCCTTGCCGATGGCGCCATGGAGTTCTGCCTGCCGCACCGGCTTGGTCAGATACGCCGCGACGCCGATCTCCTTGCAGCGCTGCAGGTCACCCTGGTGGTCGCCCGACGTCAACATCAGCACGACGGCATCGGCGAGCGTCGGTACGCGCGTGATCTCGGCTGCCAGGGCGAAGCCATCGGCGCCCGGCATGTGCGAGTCGGTGAGGACCAGGGGGACCGGACAGCCTTCGGCGCTGGCACGGGTGAGATGCGCCAGCGCCTCCGGAACGCTCGAGACCGCAGTGGGGCGGAGGCCCCATGCGCCCAGGAGCTCGACGAGAATCTTGCGGTTGGTGCCGTTGTCGTCGACGACCAGCACAGCGAGTCCGGCCAGCGGCGCCGCTGACGGCGACTCACCCTCGGGATCGACCGCCGCAGGCAGCCGTACCGCGAAGTGAAAGGCACTCCCACGGCCCGGTTCGCTCTCGACAGTCAACGTGCCGTGCATCGCCGCCACGAGGCGCGCGGAAATGGTCAGGCCCAGGCCGGTGCCACCGAAACGCCGCGTCGTCGACCCGTCGGCCTGTGAGAACGGGTCGAAGATGAGCGCGTGCTTGTCCTGGGGAATCCCCACGCCGGTGTCGCGCACGGTGAAGCGCAGCTGCTGCTCGCCTTCGCGGGACGCGGCCACGGCTACTTCGACGACGACCTCGCCGGAGTGCGTGAACTTGATCGCGTTGCCCGTGAGATTGGTGAGCACCTGCCGGATCCGGACCGGGTCGGCGACCACGTGGCTCGGCACGTCGCCGGCCACGTCGCAGGCGAGCTCGAGCCCCTTGGCGTGGGCCGTCACGGCCAGCGGGCGCAACATGTCCTCGATGAGCTCGCGAAGATTGAACGGCACCGGGTCGAGCTCGAGGCGGCCGGCCTCGATCTTCGAGAAGTCGAGGATGTCATTGATGATGGTCAGCAGCGAGTCGGCCGATGCGCGAACCGTCGTCAGGCACTCGCGCTGGTCGCGGGTAAGGTCGGTTTCGAGGACGAGCTCCGTCATCCCGATGACGCCGTTCATCGGCGTCCGGATCTCGTGGCTCATGTTGGCCAGGAATTCGCTTTTGGCCCGGCTCGACGCCTGCGCCGCCTCGATCGTTTCGTGCTCACGCGTGGTGTCGATCGACGCGCCGATGATGCGCTTCGGCTTGCCCTCCTCGAACACCACCCGGGCCATGCTGCGCCGCCAGCGGGTGACGCCTTCCTCTGGCACGATGCGGAAGTCCACGAGATAGGGCTCGCCGGTGGCGAAGGAGTGCCGGGCGCTTTGTTCGAGCAAGGGTTTGTCGTCGGGGTGGACGACTCGCCGGACGATGTCGGCGCTCATGCCGTTCACGCCGTCCGGACACTGTTCCATGGCGGCCCAGGCCTCGGACCCCCTGACGACGTTGGTCTCGAGGTCCATTTCCCAGAGGCCGAAGCCGGCAGCCTTCTCGGCCAGGGCGATGAATTCGTGGCGGTCCCGGGCGGCCTGCGACTCGCGCTCGAACGCGGCCACACGGGCGCGCGACGCCGCGAGCGCGTTTCGCTCCCGGATCCACAGGACGCCGACGGCCGCAAAGAGGCCGCCGAACAGGGCCGTCAGGAGTGCGAGTGCCATCTGTGCCATCCTCGACGCCAGGCGTGACCCACCTGGCGTGTCTAGTAATCGGATCCCTCCGACAAAACTGCAACCATCCAGGGGGGGATCGCCCCAACCGTTTGGCGTTCGCCGGCGCGGCGCTGCACACACCTGCCGCATTGGCGGCGAGGGTCGAACCCTTGACGGTCTTCCAGCGGCGCGAATACGATGAGTGGCTGTCTTGACCTGGCGAATCGACGTCAGCTCACTTGCCGCCACGCGGGTCTGAAGACCCGCCGCTACACCACGCTTCCCTGTGAAAATCCACGAATACCAAGCTAAATCCGTGCTCGCGCGATACGGGGTGCCTGTGCCGCGCGGCGAAGTCGCGTTCTCGCCGTCCGAAGCGGCAGACATCGCCCGTCGGCTGGGCGGCGAGGTGTGCGTCGTGAAGGCGCAGATCCACGCCGGCGGCCGCGGCAAGGGCGGCGGCGTGAAACTGGCCCGCTCGATTACCGAGGTCGAGCAGTTGACGAAGGACATGCTCGGCATGACCCTCGTCACGCATCAGACCGGCCCCGAGGGCAAGAAGGTGGGCCGCGTGCTCATCGAGGAAGGGCTGCAGATCGACCGCGAGCTCTACTTGAGCATCGTCATCGATCGCGCCAGCGCCAGCCCGGTAGTCATCGCCAGCGCCGCCGGCGGCATGGACATCGAGGAGGTGGCGGCGACGCATCCCGAGCAGATCCTGCGCGAGGCGATCGACGCGGGCGTGGGTGTCGTGCCCTTTCAGGCGCGCAAGCTGGCGTTCGGGATGGGGCTGGACGGCGCCGCGGCGAACAAGTTCGCGAAAGTGCTGGCGTCTATCTACACCGCGTTCGTCGAGACGGATGCGTCGATGATGGAAATCAACCCGCTCATCGTGACCAAGGGCGGCGACCTGCTGGCGCTCGACGCCAAGGTGACGTTCGACGACAACGCCGTCTACCGTCACCCGGATCTGAAGGATCTGCGCGACCTCAGCGAGGAAGACCCGCTCGAAGCCGAGGCGTCGAAGTTTTCGCTGAACTACATTCGTCTCGACGGCACGATCGGCTGCATGGTCAACGGTGCGGGGCTGGCGATGGCCACGATGGACATCATCAAGCTCGCCGGCGGCGAGCCGGCCAACTTCCTCGACGTCGGCGGCGGGGCCAACGCCGAGCAGATTCGCAACGCCTTCAAGATCCTCATGAGCGACGCCAACGTGAAGGCGGTGCTCATCAACATCTTCGGCGGCATCCTGCGCTGCGACGTGCTGGCGGCCGGCGTCGTGGCCGCGGTCAAGGAGCTGAGCGTCAACGTGCCGATCGTGGTGCGCATGGAAGGGACCAACGTCGAGGAAGGCAAGCGCATCCTGCGCGAGAGCGGCCTGAAGTTCAGCACCGCGGATTCGATGGGCGAGGCGGCCGACAAGGTCGTCGCCCAGGCGGCGGCTCAGGCGAAGAGCTCCGAGGGGAAAGGCGTGGCGAATTAATGGCCGTCCTCCTCGACCGCAATACCCGGCTCATCGTCCAGGGGCTGACAGGCCGCGAGGGCACCTTCCACGCGAAGGCCGCCGCGGCGTACGGCACCAAGGTCGTCGGCGGCGTGACGCCCGGCAAGGGTGGCACCACGCACGAAGGTTGGCCGATCTTCAACAGCGTCCACGACGCGGTGCGCGAAACCGGCGCCAACGCCACCGTCATCTTCGTGCCGCCGCCGTTTGCGGCCGACGCGATCATGGAAGCGGCGGACGCCGCCATTCCACTGGCGGTCTGCATCACCGAGGGCATCCCGACGCTGGACATGCTGAAGGTCACCTCGTTCATGCGCGGCAAGGCGACCCGCCTGATCGGGCCCAACTGTCCCGGCGTGATCACGGCCGGGCAGGCCAAGGCCGGCATCATCCCGGGGCACATCTGCAAGGAAGGGCGCATCGGCATCGTTTCGAAGAGCGGCACGCTGACCTACGAGGCGATTCACCAGCTGTCGCAGTTCGGTATGGGGCAGACCACCTGCATCGGCATCGGCGGTGATCCGCTCATCGGCACCAGCCACATCGACGCGCTCGAGCTGTTCGCCAACGATCCCGATACCGAAGCGGTGATCATGATTGGTGAGATTGGCGGCACGGCCGAGCAGGAAGCGGCGGCCTACATCAAGCAGTCGTTCAGGAAGCCCGTGGTCGGCTTCATCGCCGGTCAGACCGCGCCGCCAGGGCGGCGGATGGGCCACGCCGGCGCGATCATCGCCGGCGGGCAGGGCACGGCCAAGGAAAAGATGGACGCGCTGACCGCAGCGGGCGTCCGCGTAGTGAAGAGCCCCGCCGACATGGGCGCGGCCATGAAGGAGATACTCGGGCGCTGACCGCGTCCGTCACGAGCCATGGAACGAACCTTTGCCATCATCAAGCCCGACGCCGTCTCGCGGCGTCTGGCCGGACAGATTCTGGCGCGCATCGAGGCCGCGGGTTTCACCGTGCAGGCGATGCGGCTGCAGCACTTGAGCAAGAAGGAGGCGGAGGGCTTCTACGCCGTCCACAAGGAGCGCCCCTTCTTTGGGGAACTGACCGACTTCATGTCGTCCGGTCCGTGCGTGCTCCTGTGCCTCGAGGCACCCGACGCCATCAAGAAGTGGCGCGATACGATGGGGCCGACGGACCCGGCCAAGGCCGCGCCCGGCACCCTGCGCCGCGACTTCGGCCAGTCGATCGGCAACAACGCCACCCACGGTTCCGACGCGCCGGAAACGGCCGCGTTCGAATTGGGCTACTTCTTCCGCGGCATGGAGTTGATCTAAGTCGTGGGGCCGCCTTCAGGCGGCCCTGGGCCGGCTAAAGCCGGCCCCGACGTCTGCCATGGGAAAGGCGCTCATCCTCGGCGGGCTGGTGATGGTGGCGGCCGGCCTTGCGCTCGTTTACGGCGTTCCCATTGGCAGGCTTCCAGGTGATTTCACCATCCGGCGCGGCGGCTTCACGCTGTATGTCCCGCTGGCATCCTGTATCCTCGTCAGCGTCCTGCTCATGCTGGTGTCGGCCCTGATCTCGTTCTTCACCAAACGGTAACCTGTCCACCGAAGCCTTGGCGCAGGTGGGACGTCTCTAGCCTGGAGTCTTCGTGCCGTCGATCAAAGCAGACCGCTGGATCAAGAAGATGGCCCTCGAGCACGGCATGATCGAGCCGTTCGAGGACCGCCAGGTGCGCGAGGGCGTGGTGTCCTACGGCCTGTCGTCGTACGGCTACGACATCCGCGTCGCCGACGAGTTCAAGGTCTTCACCAACATCAACAGCACGGTCGTGGATCCGAAGAACTTCGACGCCCGGTCCTTCGTGGACATCAAGGCGGACGTCTGCATCATCCCGCCCAACTCGTTCGCGCTGGCCAAGACCGTCGAGTACTTCCGCATCCCGCGCGACGTCCTCACCGTGTGCGTGGGCAAGTCGACCTACGCGCGCTGCGGCCTCATCGTCAACGTCACGCCGTTCGAGCCCGAGTGGGAAGGCTACGTGACCCTCGAGATTTCGAACACGACGCCGCTTCCCGCCAAGGTCTACGCGAACGAAGGGATCGCGCAGGTGCTCTTCTTCCAGAGCGACGAAACCTGCGAGGTGTCGTACGCGGACAAGAAGGGCAAGTATCAGGGCCAGCAGGGCCTGACCCTGCCGCGGCTGTAAGACGTCCCTCAGGATGGCACGCACCGAGCCCGCGCGCGGCATGCGCGACTTCCTGCCGGAGGACGTGCGGCGCCGGGCCCATGTCATCGGCATCATCGCCCGCGTCTACGAGCGCTACGGGTTCGAGCCGCTCGAGACGCCCGCGGTCGAGAACCTCGAAACCCTGCTCGGCAAGTACGGCGACGAGGGGAATCAGCTCATCTTCAAGATCCTCAAGCGCGGCGAGCACGAGGCGTCGGGCCAGGCCGATCTGGCGCTGCGCTACGACCTCACGGTGCCGCTGGCGCGCGTCATCGCGCACCATAACTCGAAGCTCCCGAAGTTCTTCAAGCGCTATCAGATTCAGCCGGTGTGGCGCGCCGATCGTCCGGCGCGGGGGCGCTTCCGCGAGTTCTATCAGTGCGACGTGGACGCGCTCGGTTCGACCTCGCCGGCTGTCGAGGCCGAGCTGTGCGCCGCAGTGGCCGACGCGCTGGTCGAACTCGGGTTCTCGGACTTCGTCATCCGGCTCAATCACCGCCAGTTGCTGGCGTCGATTCTGTCTGCCTGCGGCGTGCCTCCCGAACTGCACGGCACCGCCCTCGTTGCAGTGGACAAGCTGGACAAGATTGGTCCGGACGGCGTAGCCGCGGAGCTTCGCGAGCGAGGAGTGGCGGAGGGCGCCGATGCCGCGTTGCTGCGCGCGTTCAAGTCGGTCGAGACGCCCGAGGGCGAGCTGGCGCGTTTGGGTGCGATGCTCTCTCCAGACGACCCAGCCGGGGCGGGAGCGATCGACAACCTGCGGCAGATCGTGGCGCTCGCGGCCGGCACCCGGGCGGACGGGCGCATCCGCGTCGACGCGGCGCTGGCGCGCGGGCTCTCGTATTACACCGGCGCCATCATGGAGATTGCGGTGCCCGACCTGGCCGGCAGCCTGGGGGGCGGCGGGCGCTACGACAATCTGGTCGGCATGTTTCTCGGCCAGGACGTGCCCGCCTGCGGGTTTTCGCTCGGCCTCGAACGGATTCTGGTGGTGATGGGGGAGCGGAACATGTTTCCGCCCGCCTTGGCCCGGTCGGTGGCCGACGTGATGGTGGCGGTCTTCGACGCCGCAGACATGGGCGCGGCCATCGGGCTGGCCGGACGCCTCAGGTCCGAGGGGCTGCGGGTACTGGTCTACCCGGACGCCGACAAGATCGGCAAGCAGATCAAGTACGCTGACTCCAGGGGCGTGCCTTTCGTGGCGCTCCTCGGCGGCAACGAGATCGCGGCGGGGACCGTGACCGTCAAGGATCTCAAGGCCCAGACCCAGGCCACCTACGAGCAGACGGCCGCGGGCGTACAGATTCGCCAGGCTTTGGAGGCATTGAAGGATCGTGGCTGAACCACTCGGCGAGCTCACGCGCACCCATACCTGCGGGGCCTTGCGCCCCGGCGACGTCGGCGCAAACGTCGTGCTGCTGGGGTGGGTGCACCGCGTGCGCGACCTGGGCGGACTGCTCTTCATCGACGTGCGCGACCGCGCGGGCGTGACGCAAGTGGTGTTCGACAAGGACGACGAGGCGCTGATGGCCAAGGGCAAGCGCCTGCGGTCGGAGTTCGTGATCGGCGTCGAAGGTTCGGTGCGGCGCCGCTCGGCGGAGACCGCCAATGCCAAGCTCGAGACCGGCGCGGTGGAAGTGCTCGTCCGGAAGCTGACGCTGCTCAACGAGGCGAAGACGCCGCCGTTCCCGATTGCCGACGACACGCCGGTGTCGGAAGACGTGCGCCTGAAGTATCGCTACCTCGACCTGCGCCGGACGCGCCTGGCCGGCAACATGATCCTGCGCCATCGGGTCACCTCGGCGATCCGGCGCTACTTCGACTCGCAGGGTTTCCTCGAGGTGGAGACGCCAATCCTCGCCAAGTCCACTCCCGAGGGCGCGCGCGACTATCTCGTGCCGAGCCGCGTGCACGCCGGCGACTTCTTCGCGCTGCCGCAGTCGCCCCAGCTCTTCAAGCAGATCCTGATGGTGGCCGGCATCGACCGCTACGTGCAGATCTGCAAGTGCTTCCGCGACGAGGACCTGCGTGCCGACCGCCAGCCCG
>DATMDI010000210.1:0-3870 GCA_035557875.1 Vicinamibacterales bacterium | reverse complement strand
GTCGGCCTGGCTTTCGCTCGCGCTGTGGGCGTCGATTCTCGTCGCCGGTAAGCTCGTTCAGTTCATCTCCGTCTCCTGACTCCGGCAGGACTCAGGCGACGCGCACGCAGCTCCGTGACAGGCGGAGCCGTGCTCGTGATGGTCGCGCGGCGGCAAGGCAGGCGATAATGCCGCCACGATGCTGCGACCCCTTCTGCTGGCGGCGTGCGTGCTGGGCGCGGTGCTGCCGGCGTCCGCTCAGACCCACTTTCACCACGCCCATCTGAACTCCACCGACCCGGCGGCCGCGATCGAGTTCTACACCACGCACCTGTCCGGCGAGAAGGCGGCATTCGACGGCAAGGCCGCCGTGTGGACGCAGAAGTCGTGGCTGCTCTTCACCAAAGTGAAGCAGCCGCCGCCGCACGAGATCGTGTCGCCGCTGTTTCACATCGGCTGGGGCGCCGAGGACATGAAGGCGGAGTTCGAGCGGCAGATCACGCTCGGCACGACGTTCCAGACGGTCCTCACCGATGGCGTCGAACTCTTCGGCGCCGGTACGCGCGACCGCAACTTCTTCATGTATCTGGACGGGCCCGACCACGTGACGATCGAGGTGCAGAGCGCAATGCACCACGACTTCATGCACGTGCATCTCTTCAGCGACAATCCGGTGGCGACCGCGGCGTGGTACGAGAAACACCTGGGCGTGGCCACGCGCACGAAGCTCGATGCCGCCCGCGCCTTTCGCGGCATTCCCACCGGACCGGCCGCGTCGATGCAACTCGACGCGGTGACCATCTGGATCTACCCCACGGCGCACGTGAAGGCGCTGTACGGCGGGCAATGGAAGGGGCGGACCGGCTACGCCTCGAATCGCGGCCGCGCGCTCGATCACGTGGCCTTCAGCGTGGACGACCTCGACGGGACGCTCGGGCGGCTGAAGGGCGAAGGGGTGACGGTCGTGTCCGGCCCGCGCAAGGCCGATGGCGTGCGCTCGGCCTTCATCCAGGCCCCCGACGGCATGGAACTCGAGCTGGTCGAAGGCCACGCGAAACGCTAGCAACTTTCCCCCGGGGTTCCTCGTCAGTGGAGGCATGATGCGCACCGCTCTTCTCGGCGCCTGCCTGACGCTCGTCTCCTCCGCCGCCCTCGCGCAAGACAAACCGGCCTTCGAAGTGGCGTCGATTCGCGCGGTGGACGACCCCTCCGCCGTCCGCATCGGCTTTCAGGCCACCGGGTCGCAAGTGCGGATCGCGGGAATGTCGGTCAAGGACCTCCTGATCGTCGCCTACGGCATCAAGCCTCAGCAGATCGAGGGGCCCGACTGGATCGGCCAACTGCGGTTTTCGGTCACGGCCACCATTCCCGAAGGCGTGCCGGGGTCGAAGGTCCCGGAGATGCTCCAGACGCTCCTGGCCGATCGCTTCCAGGTGAAACAGCACCGCGAAACGAAGGATCTGCCGGTCTACGTTCTCGGCGTGTCGAAGAACGGCGCCAGGCTCACCGAGTCGGTGAAGGATCCCAACGCGCCGGCCGCTCCGCCCGATACTGTCACCGTGACCGCTGGCGGCAACAGTTCGGGCGCCGGCGTGAATCTTGGCGGCGGCCGTTCGTTCAACCTGGCCGACAACCAGATTCAAATCCGCGGGATGACCATGGGCGACGTCGCCGAAACGCTGACGCGCTTCGTGGATCGTCCGGTCGTGGACCAGACGGCGCTGCCGAACGCCTACGACCTCACGCTCGACCTGACGCCCGACGAGTTCAACGCGATCCGGATCCGCGCCGCCCTGAATGCGGGCGTGTCGCTGCCACCGCAGGCCATGCGCGCGCTCGACAACCTGTCGCCCGACACGATGTCCGGGCCGCTCTCGAAGTTCGGGCTCACGTTCGACGCGCGCCGCGCGGCGCTCGAGGTGCTGGTCATCGACTCGGCGTCGAAGACGCCGACGGAGAACTGAAGAATTCAGATGTGGGGGCCGCCTTCAGGCGGCCCATGGTCGAGCCGGCTAAAGCCGGCCCCTACGACAGATCCATCCGGCACTCGACGCGACCGAGCACACCGAAGTCCATCCGTACGTGATCGCCGGGCGCGATCTCGAGCGGTACGAGGCACGTGCCCGTCGTCACCACCTGTCCGGCCCGTAACGTGATCCCGAGCGACGACAGCTCGTTGGCGAGCCACGCCAGCGCCACGCGCGGGTCGCCGAGCACGTTGGCGCCGAGGCCCTCGCGTGCCACGCCGCCCACCACGTCCCCGGCCACTCGGTGCGCCGCGAGATCAACCTCGCGCCACGACTCCGGAGCCGGCGGTCCCAGCACGAAGTAGTGGGCACAGGCGTTGTCGGCGATGAGCTGCGCCGCGCCGACCTGCGTGAAGTCGTCATACCGCGAGTCGGGAATTTCGATCGCCGGGTGCAGCGACGCCGCGGCGGCCACGACCTCGCCCACGGTGAACGGCCCCCATTGAGGTGTCAGATCGCGTCGCATCGTGAACGCGAACTCGGCCTCGGCCACCCGCATGTGGTTGTGCCCGAACGGCACGGTCGCACCGCTCTCGAACGCGCGTTCGCGTAGCAAACGGCCGGCAAGCGGGCCGTCCACGTTGATGTGCTTCTGCCCGGCAAGACTGGTGGCCGCAATCTTCCAGCCGAAGAGCGGCGCGGCGCTGCGGCGTTCGAGCGTCGCCTGCACCTGGTAGCCCTCGGCGCGCGACGCCGGTCGCATCTCCTCGGGAATCGCCGCGAGACGGCGTCCTCCGGTCCAGTGATCCCACAGCAGGCTCGCGGCCTGCTCAACGCCTGTCGCGGGCATGGTCGGGGAACTCGTCGAGAAGCGACGGCGGCGCGGTCCACCCGCGCACCTCGTCGTATACCGCTTCGGCGCGATGCACCAGCGCGCGGTGGCAGGCCGAAGGGTCGTCGGCCTCGGCGAAAATCGTGCAGATGGGGCCGCCGCGACGAATGTGCGTACCTGGCTGTGGCACGTCCGCGACGTCGCGATACCACAGCCAGTTCGCCGTCGCGCCGGCGACGAGGTCCGCACGGGCAAAGACGATCGCCTTTCCCACGGCACGCCGCAGACACAAGGGAATGCGATCGTCGGGCAGCGTGCCGCGGGTGCACGCGTCGGCGTGCAGCCCGAACATGGAGAATCCGTGCGCGCGTTCGACGAGCTCCACCGACGCGCACCACCGCGGGTTCACCTCCACCGGATAGGCCACCTCGCGTCTCGCCACGAAGTCGATGCCGTTGAGGCCGACGAGCGAGTAATCCCGGGTCACGGCCGCGGCCAGCGCGTGCGCCGTCGCCGCAATCGAGACGCCGTGCTCGAAGAGCTGGGCCGGGTGCGACAGGATGCTGCCGCAGTAGCGGAACCCGTCGGCGCCGAATGCGGCTTCACCCGCCAGCTGGCGCGAGATACCGAGCGGCACTGCGCGGCCTCCTCTGGCCACGAACACAATCGAGCCGGGGTACCCGTCGATGAATTCTTCGAGATACGACCCGAGCGGCACCGGCGAACCGTGAGTCCACGGGCGGACGCCGCGTCCACCGCCGGATCGAAACGGCTTCACCAGCCACGAAACGCTCGAGAGCGGCGGCCCCGCGTCCACTGTCGGGTCGAACACGCGAGGCACGAGGAACCCGCGATGCGCGAGCCCCGCCAGCAACCGGCGGGGCGAGCGAACCTGCCGGAGCACTTCGGGAGAATTGCCCCACAAGGCACGGCCGCGGGACATGCGATCGACGGCGCGTGGGTCGTCTTCGAACCCCGAGCCGTAGACGACGCCATCGGCGGTGACTTTTCGCGCCACGACCGAGGCACGACGGGCGTTGAAGCCGCCACCCGGCTCGGTCAGGTCCACTGTCTTCTTGAATCGCGGCAGGT
>DATMDI010000209.1:0-7490 GCA_035557875.1 Vicinamibacterales bacterium | reverse complement strand
AGCGCGGATCCGCTCCGACGGACGGCGGCCACCGGTGCAGGTCGATCTGGCGGCGCTGGGCCGGCAATTGCCACGAGCGGCCGAGCGCGGCGTCTATGCGCTGACGAAGGACGGACCGCGCCGGATCCGCCTGGCGAATCGGACCGCGGCGTCGGCGCTCGTGTGCCTGCGCTTCGAAGACGAGACAGGCACGGCCCTGCCCCTCGCCGATCGTCAGGGCGCGCCCGAGCCGGTGGCGGCGTTCACGCTGAATCGCGCCAGCGGGCTGGTGTGGACGGAAGCCGCGCCGGCAGCGGATGCCTCGATCGTGCTCCGCACGCCGGTTCATCGCCAGTCGCTCGGGTCGCCGCTCGTCGCCCGCGGAGCGGTGGTGGGCCTCATCGCCTCGCCGGACGCGGCATGGACCGCGCGCGCCGTCGCCGCCGCCGCCGCCCGTGCAGTACGGGTTGGTGTCGATCGCGCCGCCGCGGGCGTCTGAGTCGCGGGCGCCACGCCGAACGGCTCGCCCTATTTCCGGCCGGCCAGTTTCCAGAATTGCGCTTCGCTCAGGAGCGTGATGCGCTGCCCCTTCTCGCGCAGCCGCTTGATCTCCATCAGCTTCAGGCCGCCCTCGCGGCCGGCCGCCTGCAGCGGGTTGGGCCTGCCTCGCACGACGACGGTGGTCTTCGACGAAGGCGCCCCGTGGACGATGGCGCCGGCCCGCCGCGCCGCCTTCGCGGCCTCGGCGCGGGTGCGGGTGAGGATGCCGGTGAAGGCCAGGTGCACGTCTTTGAGCGACCGCAGGACGCCGGTCTTGAGCGGCGCCGGGCGTGCGCGCAGCGCCTCGATCAGCTCGTTGGCGTTCTCGTAGCGCTTTCGCCGCTCGCCGATGCACCGATAGACGATCTCCTTCAAGTGGTCGCTGCAGGAGAGCGCCCGGACGTCGGCGGTACGAATGCGCGCGGCCGCGTCGCCCTTCACCAGCATCGCCAGCAGCTGCCCCACCTGGTAGACGTCGTCGCGAGCCTGCCACTTGGGCGTGGTGCGGGCCAGGAACTCGCTCGGCGCCGTCAGCGCGTTCATCGTCCGCGCGGTGATGCCGCGGTGGTCGCTCTGCTGCCGGACGATGCCGAAGTCGCCGAGCTTGAGGCGGCGATCGTCGCAGACGAAGACGTTCACGGGTGTGAGGTCGCGGTGCAGGAGCTGGCCGCGATGGAGCTTCCCCAGCACCTCGAGAATGCCGGCGATCTCGCGGCGCACCGCCGCTTCCGTCCACGCGCGGCGGTCGCGCTGCAGGAACGTGCTGAGGTCGCCGTGTCGCGCGAGCTCGAGGGTGAGGCAATAGACGATGCGGCCGCCGGCGGCGAGCGGAAACGCGTCGAACACGCGAATGGCCCGCTCCTGGCCGTCGAGCAGCTGACCGAAATAGGCCTCGCGGAGCCAGCCGTCGATGCGCTGGCTCGCCTTGATGCACACCACCTCGGGCACGTCCGCCGATCGCCCCAGCCGGCGTGCCAGAAACGCCTGCCCGAAACCGCCGCTGCCGAGGAAGCGCTCGACGCGATACTGCAGCCGCGTTTCCGGACTGGTCACCGTCTGCTGCACGTCGAGCAGGAGCCCGGCCTGCCGGTGCGCGACGCGACCGACGCTCAGTGCGCGGGTGGTTGCCGCCGAGACACGGTGGGAGACGCCGGCCACACGCCCGTTCTACGGCAGCCGCCGCATCGGGTCAAGCGAGTCCTGCCTGCCGCGGCGTGGCTCAGCCCCAGAGCGACCGCGACGCCAGACGGGCGCCCTCGGCAAGCGCCTCGAACTTGGCCCACATCACCTGCGGGTGCACGCGCTGCAAGCCTTCGATCTGCGCGAACCCGCAATCGGTGCCGGCGATCACGTTTTCCTTGCCGACCAGGCCGGCGAAACGCACCAGCCGGTCGGCGACCACCTGGGGGTGCTCCACCGTGGTCGTGTGGTGGGTGACGACGCCGGGAACGAGGATCTTGCCTGGCGGCAGCGTGACCTGCTGCCACACCCGCCATTCGTGCTCGTGCCGCACGTTGGCCGCTTCGATCGAGTAGGCGCCGGCGTTGACGCGCAGCATCAGGTCCACGATGGCGTCGAGCGGCGCGTCGGCCACGTGAGGCACGTGCCAGCTGCCGAAGCAGATGTGATACCGGACGCGATCCTCGGGAATGCCGCGCAGCGCGTGGTTGAGCGCCTCGATCCGCAACTCGGCCCAGCGGCGGTACCGCTCCGGGCCGCCCTGTGACACGAGCTCGTCGTACATGTTGGCCAGCACCGCGTCATCGACCTGCAGCACCAGCCCCGCGTTGACGATCTCGAGATACTCCTCGCGCAGCGCCTCGGCGATCGCGAACACGTACGTGCGCTCGTCGTCGTAGAACTCGTCCCGCGCGTCGTACCCGGTACTTGCCGGCGCGACGGCGGTCAGGAACCCTTCCTCGACTCGGGCCGCGGCCAGCGCGGCCTTCAGATCGGCGATGTTGCCGCGGATGGCGTCGTGGCCCTTGTAGCGGATCGGTGCCACGCAGGCGTGGCCGGGCATCCCCTTGGCGCCGCGCGGAAACTGCGCCTGCATGAACTCCGCGAAACGCACCCGATCCCGCCCGAGATATACCGGTTCGAAGAGGGAGTCGGGCCGGAACTCGAACCCGGTCATGCGGTCGAGCACGTAGTTGGCCCAGCTCGACTTGCCGAATTCCCCGTCGTTGACGATGTCCACGCCAGCCTCAACCTGGCGGCGGACGACGTCGGCAGTGGCGGCCCTGAGCTCGGCGGGGTATCGCGCGGCCGCTTCGCCGCCGTCCTTGGCCGCGGCTGCGCCCAGCTCTCGCAGCGCGGCGGGGCGAATCAGGGATCCGACGTGCGTCGTGAGGATGCGATCGACGCTTCGTTTCATTGAAGTAGAGGGCGGTCTTCCGCCTTCGCCAAGGCTACGGGCGGACCACCATAGCTTTAGCGGAGGTGGTCAGACCGCCCTGTGTGAGGACACTGCGCTCAGCGCGCGGTCTGCGGCCTCACGGGCTCGGCCGCCGGCTTGTCGGATTCCAGCTTCAGCATCAACAGCGTGCACGCAGCCAGAGTGGAGCCGGCCGCCATGGCGATCGACACCGACGGCAGCGAGAAGCCCGCCGTGAACAGAAACCCGGCGATGATCGGCGCGAGCACCGATCCGCCGCGGCCGACGCCGATTGCGAACCCGGTGCCCGAGGCGCGGACATGAGTCGGGAACGCCTGCGCGATGATCGCGTAGAGGCCGACGATGCCGGCGTTGATGCAGAACCCGGAGAGGGCACAGATCAGCATGAGGCGCTGCAGATCGGCTGGCGTCTGCCCGAAGATCGTGATCATCGCCGTGGAGAGCAGCAGCACGGCCATCGTCAGCGTCTTCAGGTTGAAGCGCAGCGTCAACACGGCGAACAGCGCGCCGCCGATGGCGCCGCCCACGTTGACCCACACCAGCACGCCGGCCGCCGACGACGGGTCGAAGCCCATGTCCACGACGATCTTCGGCACCCACTTGATCAGGTAGTAGAACGTGGTGATGTGGAAGAAGTACGACGCCGTCACCAGCGCGGTGGTCATGAGCATCGCGGGCCCGAAGATGTCGCTCGACGCCTTGGCTCGTGCTTCCGGTGGAATGATCGGCAGCGACGCGACGACGGCGTGGCCCATGCGGCTCATCGCTCGATTGACCGCCTGGAGAGCCCCGACAGGCTGCTTGCGCGCCAGCCAGTGCACCGACTCTGGCACGGCGAAGTACACGACGGGAATCAATACCGCCGTCACCACCGAACCGAAGTAGAACACCGCGCGCCAGTCGCCGGTCTTCAGCAGCTGCTGCGCGACGAGGCCGCCGAGGACGGCGCCGATCGGGTAGCCGATCGACATCAGCGACACGTTGAGGTGGCGGCGCTTCTCGTTCGAGAACTCCGACGCCACGGCGTTGATGGCGGCGAGCATGCCGCCGATGCCGAGGCCGGTCACCACGCGCCAGCCGGAAAGATCGGCGAGCCTCACGTCGACGTTCTGCCCGAACATCGCGAGAATCGGCGCGAGGACGCTGCCGAGCACGCCGTTCGAGGTCGTGACCATGAACATGCCGAGCGCCATCACGATCAGGCAGCCGAGCATGGTGGGCCGGCGGCCGATCCGGTCGGCCACCCCGCCCAGCAGGATCGATCCGAACGCCATGCCGATCAGCTCCATCGACAGGACGATGCCCAGCGCGGCGCGGTTGATGCCCCACTCGTTGGCGATGCCGGGCGAGGCGAAACTGATCGACATCACGTCGAAGCCGTCGAGCGCGTTGAGCGCAATCGTGATGGCCACGACGAAGATCTGCAACGCGCTCATGGGCGCGAGCTTGAGGGTGTCGCGCGGGTCGGTAGAGGTCGTCATAGAGGGCGGAAGCATACGACAAACTGATGCGTTTTGATTTATTCGCGCCGCGAAATGCCCGGTAGCGGCTGAAAGTCAGGGGCGAACGCTGGCGTCGCCGTCGAACTCACGCCCCGGCGGCGCCTGGTCGGGGCCCACGCGGCCGGCCACGATCTCGGCGCGCGCGTAGCTCTCGGGCCTTACCGCCTCCCCCGCCATGCCCCGCAGCATCGCCAACTGCCCCACGTGCGTGAGCGCGTCGGCAAGCGGCCCCTGAACCAGCTTCTCGACCGCCCCGGCGAAGGTTCCGGCGGTGAGGAGCGCGTGGTCGAGCGCCTGCAGGTTGTCGAAGAACCTCCGGACCTCGACGTCCCAGTCGTCGCCGCCTTCCGCCTTCCAGACGTATTGACCGTGCGCCAGCGAGACCGCCCACGCCATCAGGTCGGCGAGGTGCGCGACGATGAGCACAGGCCGGCGCGTTGACGCACCGAAGCTGGACGAGGCGAACGACGGCGGCACATCGCGCAGGACCTTGCCGGCGCGATAGGCCAGCGTGGCGACGAGATGGCGGAGCACCGGCCGCGAGTCGTCGATCGGAAGAGGGGTCGGGCTCGAGTCAGCGGTCATGAGCAAGTGTCGCTCAACCGCTGCCGCGTAGGGCCGGGTCTTCAGACCCAGCCGAAAGGGCATGAAATAATCGGGCGTGGTCCCGCGCGTTCGATTCGCTCCCTCCCCCACCGGCTACCTGCACGTGGGCGGCGCCCGAACAGCGCTCTTCAACTGGCTCTACGCGAAGCGGCACGGCGGCGTGTTCGTCCTGCGCATCGAGGACACCGATGTCGAACGCTCGTCGGCCGACATGGTCACCGGCATCCTGGACGGCCTGCAGTGGCTGGGCTTGGATTGGGCCGAGGGGCCGCTCACTGGTGGCCCGCACGCGCCGTACTTCCAGTCGGAGCGGCTGCACCGCTACCGCGAGGCGGCCGCGCGGCTGCTCGGCGAAGGGCGTGCCTACTACTGCTTCTGCACCGCCGACCGGCTGAGCGCGGAGCGCGAGAAGGCCGAGGCGCGCGGCGACGCGTGGCGCTACGACCGCGCCTGCCTGGCGCTCGAACCGGCGCGCATGGCCGAGCTGGCGGCCAGCGGCGCACCCCGGGCCATCCGCTTCAAGGTGCCTCCCGGAAGCACGGCCTTCAACGACGCGGTTCACGGCCGGATCGAATTCGACGGCGCCAACATCGAGGACTTCGTCATCGTCCGGTCCGACGGCTACCCTACCTATCACCTGTCGGTGGTCGTGGACGACGTGGACATGGCGATCACGCTCGTCATCCGCGGCGACGACCACATCTCCAACACGCCGAAGCACGTGCTGCTCTTCGAGGCGCTGGGGGCTTCGGTGCCGCGCTTTGCCCACGTACCGTTGATCCTGGGTGCGGACAAGAAGCGCCTCAGCAAGCGCCACGGCGCGACCTCGGTGATGGAATACGCGCGACAGGGCTATTTACCAGCCGCGATGGTCAACTTCTTGGCGCTTCTCGGCTGGGCCCCAGGCGACGACCGCGAGCTGCTCTCGAAAGACGAATTGATTGCGAGTTTTTCGCTCGAGGGCATCAGCGGCGGCAACGCGGTGTTCAATACCGAGAAGCTCGATTGGATGAACGGCCAGTATATTGGCCGGTTGTCAACCACAGAACTGGCGGACGCCGTGCGGCCGCTGCTGGAGCCTCTGGGGCTAATCGCGTCACATCCTGTCGTGACCGACCCACAAAGGTTCGCCACGCTGCTGGAACTGCTGCGGCCGCGCGCCAAGCGACTCACGGATTTTGGTGAGCAGGCGGAGCCGCTGCTTCGCGAGCCGGTGGAGTACGAGACGGCCGCGGTGGAAAGGCACCTGTCTCTCCCCGGCCTCGCCCCGCATATCGACGCGCTCGCATCAGCGTTGCGCATCATCGAGCCGTTTACGGAGGCCAGCGTCGAGGCGGCGTTGCGCGATACCGCTACGGCGCGAGGCCTCAAGGCCGGCCCGCTGATCCACGCGACGCGCGTGGCGATGACCGGCCGTACGAACAGTCCTGGCCTTTTCGAGGTGCTGGTGCTGCTGGGACGTGACCGTACACTCGAGCGGCTGAACCGTCTCACCGCCTTTCTCGAGGCCCGCGAGCCCGCATGAGCTTGATTCGATTCTGATCGCTTCGCGATCAGAATTGAATTCAAAACCACCGCCGGCCGTCATCTGGCCAGGAAATTCCTTGCTTCCAACTCTGGCATACCCGTTGCACAACGGCTGTGGTAAAGGCCCTGCGCGCTGCGGCCCCCGGCGCATGGTCACCGACCCTAGGAGTACATGATGGCGAAGGAAGATCGCGGATTCGCTTCGATGGACCGGATCAAGCAGCGCGAGATTGCCCGGAAGGGCGGAAAGGCTGCCCACCTCAAAGGGACTGCGCACGAGTGGACCAGCGAAGAGGCCCGGCAGGCCGGCCGCAAGGGCGGCATGGCAAGCCACAAACGTCGCAAGCCTCTTGCGATGCCACTGCCCGAAGTCTGAGCTTTTTCGCACGTCGCTTGCGACCTCCGCGGCTCAGCCGATATCATTGGTAGTTCGCGGCGCGTTGAGCGCCGCGGCCTACCACTGGGAGGTCGTTCAACGGTAGGACACGGCGCTCTGGACGCCGTTATCGGGGTTCGAATCCCTGCCTCCCAGCCATTTTCTCGCGTCACGTCCGGAGCGGACGGTACGCCTGACGCCGGCAGGTCCATATGTCGCTGACGATTCTCGTCGTCGAGGACCATCCGGCGTTCCGCACCCTCATTTGTACGGCGCTTCAGCGCGCGGATTTCCAGACCATCGAGGCGGTGGATGGGTTGGAGGCCGTACAGAAGGCCGAAGAACTGCGGCCGGATTTGATTCTGCTCGATATCAACTTGCCGAAGTTGGGTGGGTTCGAAGTCGCCGAACGGATCCGCGGGCGCGTCCCCGGCACGCGGCTTCTCTTCATGAGCCAGGAGTCCTCGTCGGACATCGTACGAAAGGCGCTCAGTCTGGGCGCCGACGGTTACATTCACAAAGTCTCTGCCGCGACCGACCTGCTGCCCGCGATCGACGCGGT
>DATMDI010000208.1:0-5376 GCA_035557875.1 Vicinamibacterales bacterium | reverse complement strand
GATCCGCATGGCCCCGAACAGCGTCTCGCCGGCCTTCGAGACGGCCTCGTTGCCGCCCACGTGGTCCGCGTCGGGTCCGGTGTTGATGATGTAGCGGATCGGTTTCGGCGTGAGCTGCTTGATCGCCGCGATGACGGCCGGCGCGCTGGCGGCCGAGCCGGCGTCCACGACCACGACGCCGTCGTCGCCAACCTGCACGGCGACGTTGCCGCCGGCGCCCGCGATCATGAAGACGTTGGGGCGGACCGTGACGATCTCGACGCCGCCGCCAGCGGCGTCAGCCGAGAGCTGAGGGGCCGCGGCGCCGAGCGGATCGACCGTGCTGAACGCAAGCAGGCCGAGCGCGGCGGCCGCGGCGGCGATTTGGCCCGGACGGCCCCGATGACGTGGAGCGACCGTCACGGCTCTCGTCTCGCGCCGAAGAGTAGCACGAGGAGCGCGGACGGGACGCCGGCGTCGCTAGAAGCGATAGTGGACGCCGACGACGAACGGCAGCGTCCAGCGCGCGCTCTTGTCGTTGATGTTGTCGAGGCCCGTGCCGACGAGGTCGTCGATCTCGGTCATGCCGCCGACGTAGCGCAGGCCCAGTTGCCCGAAATAGCCGACGTGCTTGCCGCTCTGGACGTCGATGCCGACGTTGACACCCAGGGTGAACGCCGCGGTCTGATCGTAGAAGTCGTTGGCCTGGGTCACCAGGTTGGCGCCCGGCGCTATCAGCGTCACGTCCGTCTTGTCCACGAACCCGATGCCGATCGTGCCTTCGCCGTAGGCGCGCAGCTTC
Organism: Vicinamibacterales bacterium; assembly: GCA_035557875.1. Taxonomy (GTDB): domain Bacteria; phylum Acidobacteriota; class Vicinamibacteria; order Vicinamibacterales; family UBA2999; genus DASYRM01. The sequence continues at coordinate 4,595 of DATMDI010000208.1, read as the reverse complement.
GGCCGCAAGGTGGCGTAACGCCGAAGGCCGAAGTCGATGCCGAAGGTCTGATAGTCCGTGTACTGGCCGTAGAGGTTCGACGTCCCGATGTCGCCCATCGGCGTGATGTAGTCGGCGTCGAGCGACTGGAACGTGAAGGTGACCCGGGCCTCGGTGTCGGGCTTGAAGAGGTAGCCGCCGCCGAATCGCAGATGAAGGCCGGCGCCGTAAACGTCGTTGTACGAGTTCTTGGTGATGACGACGACCTGGTTGTTGATCTCCCCGTACCCGCTCGAGTTGATGTTGCCGCTGATGCCGTTGTCCCAGCCGAGGCCGAACTCGGCGCTCCACTTGGACTCGGGCTCGGTGGTTGCCTGGGCGCGTGCCGCTCCGGCGGTGGCGAGCCCGATGATGATCGCCGCAACCGCGGCGCGTTTTACAGTGATGTGTGTCATTGGATCTCCTCGTTGCACCTACCGTGCCACGGGAAGGGTCGCAGCGTGGACAGCGTTCGATGCAGACGGCCCTGTCGCGCGGCTTTGCTGCGCATCGTGACCGACGATCCCTAGTCCCCGCTCACGGCATGCCGTGAGCGGCGCGGAACCGATTCTGGCGTCGCATCGGATAGCCAAGACGGGTGAGCAACCCGCCTCGGCTGTTGCGGAGGTTCAGTCGAGGAGTTTCATGTAGGCGACGATGTCCTTCTGATCCTCGAGCGTCAGCGTAATCAGGCCGCCGCTGGCGATCGTGAAGAACTTCGCGTAGTAGGCCGCCACCTCGTCGAGGGTTCTCGCCGAATTGTCGTGGAAGTACGGCGCGGTGTGGCGGATGCCGCGCAGCGGCGAGATCTTGAACGCGTTGACGTGCTCGAGCGTCGGATCGTCGACGACGCCGGTCGTGAGCACCCGGCCCGGGTCGGGACTGACCAGCCGAACCTCCTGCGGGGTGCCCGGGTTGACGATGAACTCGCGGACGGGATTGAGCGCCTCGTTCAGCTCCGACACGCCGACGCTGATGAACCGCTGGCCTTCCGGAATCGGTGCCGGCGACGGGATGAAGAACTGCGCGAACTGATTCGTCGTGTTCATCAGCGCGCCGCTGTGGCAGTGCGAGCACAGCCCGGGCTTGAGTTCGTCTTCTGGAACCTGGCGATCGCGCGCAGCTCGCTGACCGACGGCACCACGCCTTGCGCGTGCCCGTCGATGGCGCCAGCCGCCTGCTCTTCGAGGCTGGCCGCGCGGCCGTCCAGCATCAGTACCGGATCGAGCGCGGGTGTGTTGATCGTGCTCGCCACGCCGCGCCGCACCGTCACGAACCGGGCGGACGGATCGTCAGCCAGCACGACGTTGTCGGCGAGCGGCACGTTGACCAGGATGGTCGCGTCGGACAGGATGCGGGTGACGCCGTTGCCCTTGAAGTCGTCAACGCGACAGCGGCAGGAAAACCCCGCAGGGCGCAGCGCTAGGTCGTGCGACGGCGCGAGAACAGTGGAAGGAAGATCATTTGACCGCGGTGTGCGATGGGTCCGCTGCCACCCACTCCTTCACCAGCGTATAGGTGACCGCGAGCACGACGGGGCCGATGAACAGACCGACCACGCCAAAGCCGATCAAGCCGCCGATGACACCGGCGACAACCAGCAGCAGCGGCAGTTGCACGCCGCGCCGGATCAGGACCGGCCGCAACACGTTGTCGAGCATCATCAGCGGTGCACTCCAGATCAGCAGGGCGATCGCCCACCCCGTATCGCCGGTCCAGTACAGCCAGCCGGCCGCCGCGGCCATCACCGGCACCGGGCCGATCTGCGCGATGCCGAGGATGAAGGCGAAGGCGGTCAACACGCCGGCGTGTGGAACGCCGCAGATCCAGAGACCGATACCCGCGAGCAGCGCCTGTACCAACGCCGTCACGACGACACCCAACGCGACCCCGCGTATCGCCTGCCCCGCAAGCACGATCGCCCGCTCGGCAGCCTCGCCACCCAGGCGGCGTCCGAACGCCCGGACACCGCCGGCGGCGGTGTCGCCTCGAGCGTAGAGAATCCCGACCAGGACGACGGTGAGCAGCACCAGAACGGCGGTTCGGCCCACTCCGCCGGTTGCCGCGATCGCGGCGGCCGCGGCCGCCCCGGCGTAGGGTTGGATGAGGGCCCGCAGCGCGTCGGGGCCTCCCGCGGCCGCGGTCTGCCAATCAGCGGCCAGGGAGTCGCCGAACCACGGGATCTTCGCGACCCACGCCGGAGGTGGCCCAAGGCCTCGCTCGAGAAAGTCGCTCATCACCGCGGGGCTGGTCTCGGCGGCCTGGAACAGGGTGTTGACCGCAATCGCCAGCGGCGCGATGAAGGCCAGGAGCACGAGGACGGTCATGATCGCGGCGGCCGGCCCGCGCCGTCCTCCGGTGAGCCCTTGCAGCCGCAACAGCGCCGGCCAGGTGGCGACCACGATCGTCGTGGCCCAGATCACGCTGCTGACAAAAGGCAACAGCGTCCACAGACTTCCGACCAGCAGCACGCCGATCACGAGAACCGACAGCACAACCCGCGTGATATCGGCGGACGCTCCATGTTGCATGGCTGCCTCGCATTGACTCGTCGGAAACGCCGACGATCGTCTGACCCCGGCCCGACCCGGGGTTCGCAGGGCATCGTACTCGGGACGCGCGTCCCCGTCAGGAAAACAGTCGACAAAGTGGGCCCTGCGGGCGAGCATGGGAGCGCTTCGGCTTCGCTTCAGGCTCCCGGCTCCCGGCTTCCGTTCGCTGATAGGTGATCAGGTGTCATCCGCCGAAATCCTTCGCAACGTCGCCCTGTTCGACCAACTGGCCGCCGCCGATCTGGAGCTCGTGGCCGGCATGGCCAGGCGGCTGAAGTTTCCCAAGGGCAGCATCGTCTTTCAGGAGGGCGATCCGGGCGACTACCTCCTGATCGTCGTCAAGGGACGGGTCAAGGTGGTCCTCCTCGGCGACGATGGCCAGGAAGCCATCATCAGCATGCTGGAGCCGCCGGCCATGCTCGGCGAAATCGCGCTACTCGACGAGGCGCCGCGCTCGGCCACGGTCATCACCGTGGCGCCGACGGAGTTCCTGCAGATTGCGCGCGCGCCGTTCCTGGCGCTGATCAAGAAGCACCCGGCGCTCGCGCTGCGAATCATGGCGCAGCTGGCACGCGGCCTGCGCAAAGCCACCGAGCAGGTGCGGTCGCTCTCGATGTTCGACCTGCACGGCCGCATGCTGCGCGCCTTGCTGATGCTGGCGCAGGAGCGTGGCGAGACCAACCGGGCGCGCATGGTAATCCGCCCGCACCCGGCGGTGAAGGATCTGGCGCAGATGTGCGGGTGCACCCGCGAGGCGGCGAGCCGCGCCCTCAAGACGCTGCATTCGACCGGTTACGTGACGGACGTCACCGACGGGCTGGCCGTCGAAGCCAAGGCCATCAGGAAGTACCTGCAGTCGACGCTGGAACATCTGGTCGCCCCTCGCTAGGGACGCCTGCCGCCGGCGCCCGCAACCAGGCGGGCCCGAAGGCGCCGCAGATCACCCAGCACGGCGCCCGCCGTCTGGTAGCGATCGAGGGTCCGCCGCGCCAGAAGCTTGTGCAGAATCCGCTCGAGCGCGGCCGGCCGCTCGGGAGCTGCCGTGCCCAGCGGCACCGGGCGCGCCTCCAGCACGTTGAAGATCATGTCCACCGGCGCCGTCGCGGCAAAGGGCTGCGTCCCCGTCGCCATCTCGTAGAGCACGATGCCGAACGAAAAGAGGTCGCTGCGCGGATCCGCCGGCGCCCGCATCAGGCGCTCCGGCGAGACATAGTGGGGCGATCCCATGATCGGGCTCCGGGCGGCACGGCCGACAAAGGTTCCCCCCTCGGACCGTGCCCCGGCCCAGGTGGCGATGCCGAAGTCCAGGATCTTGACCACCCCGCCGCGGGTCACGAACGTGTTCGACGGCTTGATGTCCTGGTGCACCAGGCCCAGCGCGTGAATCGACTTGAGCGCCGACGCGATCTGGATGGCCAGGTCGAGCAGTTCGAGGGTGGTGAGACGGCCGCGCAGGAGGCGCGCTTCGAGCGACTCGCCGATCAGCCGCTCCATCACCAGGCAGGTCTGACCCGCATGCTCGGCCAGGTCGTAGAGCGAGCAGACGTGGCGGCCGCCCGCCAAAGCCAGCGCGAGCGCCTCTCGCTGCAGCAGATCGTTCGAACGCTTGAGACTGCCGGGCCTGCGGCGGGCCAGCTTCAGCGCCACGGGACGGCGGGTCAACGTGTCGGTCGCGGCGTACACGATCCCCATCCCGCCTGACCCGATCAGCGTCAACGACTGGAACCGTCCATCCGCGACGCTCTGCGACCGGCCGGTTGTAGCGACCATCACCTGTCTCCTTCACCGGGAAAAACCCCTGGCAAAGGCGAATGTAGTCAGCCGCGGACTCTGCGGCGGTGATCAGGATCGGCATCCGCGCGTGATCTAGGTCACGCGCGGCGGCGAGTGTGCGGCGGCTCGGGCGGCTGATCGCGAACTCGCGCCCGGAGAACGCCGAGCGACGCCGAACAAAGTCTGGAGTCCGCCGACCTTCTCGTGGGCACGTGCCGGTGCGCACGCGACGCAGGTCCACTGCTGCCAATC
>DATMDI010000207.1:0-3139 GCA_035557875.1 Vicinamibacterales bacterium | reverse complement strand
GCGGCCACCGCCGTATAGAACGTCGACTCGCCCTGCTTGTTCAGTTTGGCGGAATCGAACTTCAGCACCATGCTCGTCGACGCGTCCACGAGCAGCGCAATGCGGCGTCCCGGGTAGGACACCTCTTCCTGCGCAAAACCGGTGCGCGGATCGGCGAGCGCCACCGCGAACAGCGGCACGCCGGCGAGGAACAGCAGGAGCGGGACGTGACGCACGGCGGCCGCCGGCGACCACCGCATGCCCGGCACGATCGCCGGCAACGTGACGAGCGCCCGGCGCCCGCCGGTGCGGATGCCACGCGCCAGCAGCACAAGCAGCGTCGTCGCCAGCAGGACGACAAACAGCAGCAGCGCCGCCCGCGCCTCGGCGAACTGCAGGTCGCTCCAGCGGATACGCATCCACTCGTCGAGCGTGGCGCGCACGGTCAGCAGGAGCTCATTCATTGGCGGTCGCCGTAGGGCGGGTCCTGTGGACCCGCCGGAGCAAAGGGCACGCGACCGTCAATGATTGTCGGGGCCGAAAGGCCCCGGCCTACACGAGCCGCCGGGTCCAGGGGGACCCGGCCTACACGAGCCGCCGTGGCCAAAGCGCCCCGGCCACGAGCCGCCGGGTCCAGGGGGACCCGGCCTACGAGCGGACTCACGCTCTGTCTCCGGAAATCGACGGAGAGCCGAGTCCGGCAACCGTCGGCTCGGCGGCAGCGCCGTTGCCGAACGGCACCAGGCTCCGCAGTCGCAGTTGCTTGACGGCGTCGATGCTGTCGGACATCGCGCGATCCAGGGCTATCGTGTCGAACTCGCTCGAGCGGCCGTACGCGGCCACACTCAATACCTGCAGCGCCGAACGAAGCGACTCGAGCGCCCGGCGCGACCGCAGCGGCGCTTCCTGATCCGCCAGCGCCCGCTCGACCGCACCACTCGTGGTCGATGCCGAGACCATGATCCGGCGACGACGCACCAGCCCCTGGCGTACGAGCACCTGCCCCTCACGTTCTGCGCCGCGTCCCGCTGGCGCCTGCGCCACCGCGCGGCCAATGCCGACCGCCGCCGCTACGCGATCGGCCGCGAGCGCCCGCCGGACGAGTACCGGCGACCAGCCGGTGCGAGCCACTTCAGCCTTGACGTTCGCAAGTGTCGCCAGACCGGCCCCATACACAGCATGCGGCGTCGCCGGCTTGCTCGCGGCCGGAACCCGTCGCCGTACCCGCCCAAGCGCGCGCGCGACCGCGATGGCGAAGAACACCGCTGCGAAACTCGCCAGGATGGCACCAGCCACGGTCGCCACCGAGGCGCGGAACCGCCGCGTGACGATGGTTTCGAACCCGTCCTTCGACACGTCGCGAATATCCGTTGCGCCGCGGGGAACGATCGATGCGACGCGCATCGGCAGACCGGGGAGCGCATAGGTGAGATCACGCCCCTGGTTATCACCGCCCGATGCCGCCTGAAGGTTGTAGGTCACCGAGAGCGAAGGCAGCATCACCTCCTGCCCGAAGAACCCTTCGTTCAGCAGCCGCACCTGATACTCGTACTGGAAGTATCGCCACGGCGGCGAGACGATGTCCTCGCGGCGGACGCCACTCGCCACCTCGAACGGGGTGACCTGCAGGGCGCCGGGATCCAGCGCGTTGGTGTTGGCGGTGACCTTCAGACTCGGCGTCTCGAGCACGCCGCAGGTCAGCGTCAGCATGAACCGCTGGCCCATGCGTACCTCAGTGGTGTCGGTCTTCCACCAGCATTTGATGGGCACCATCTCGACTTCGCCCGGCTTCGGCGGGCGACGGACCGGCGGGGCGGGTGGGCGTGCCGCCGGGCGCGGCTTCGGCGCTGCTGCTTCGGGCGCCGGGATCGGCGTCGGCGGCGCGGGAAACTGTGCGAACGCGGTGCCGGCGGCGCCAACGAGCAGAAGCGCAAGGAACAGACCGGTGGACTTCACATGCATACGTGTCACATCTTTCGCAGGCGCCGTTCCGCCGTAAACGCGGACAGCGTCGTTTCCATTTCCCACCGATCGAGGCCGACGCGGACGAGATCGAGGTCGGCGTCACGCGCCAGCCGCGCCACTTCAGCCTGCCACGCTTCGACGCGCGTCGCCAGCCGCGTCAGCTCGCGACGCGAGAACACGCGCGTCCGCCCTGTTTCCACGTCGTACGCCTCGACCCAGCCGGCCGAGACACGCGGCAACTGGTACGCAAACCGCGCGTCCGCCATGATGAGAAACACGTCGTGCACCGCGTTCAGGCGCGACAGCTCGCGAATGATGCGCGGTGCGTCGGCGAAGAGGAAGTCGGAGATGACCGGTACCAGCGACGTGCGTCTCAGATGGGCCGCAATCGTGTCGGTAATCTCGCGGTGCGGTACCGCGGTATCGCGGCGCTTCGGCTGCTGATACAGATCGACGCAATAGATCACGTGAGACCGGCCGATCTTCGGACGGGCGGCCGCCACCTGGCGAAACTGGTCGTCGAACGTGATCAGGCCGAACATGTCCTGGAAGAACAGCGCCGAAAGGCCGACGGCGGCCACCGACCGCGCCACGGCGGCCCCAATCGCCGCCCCATTCACGCCGCAGCGGGTCGACATCGACGCATCGGCCACCGCGACGACCGTGGCGTTGCTGTCCTGATCGAACTGCCGGGTCACCAGCGGGCTGAAGTTGTTCATCGACGACTGCGCCCAGTCGACCGACGAGATCCGATCGCCAGGCTGCCAGTCGCGCAGCCCCACGAAGTTGAACCCGGAGCCCTGAAAGACGCTGGCGTGATCGCCGACCGTGTACTCCTTCATGCGCTTGAGAATGAAGAGCTCGATTTCGGCGATCTCCCGCAGGTTGACCAGCGGCGCGTCCTCCACGGCCGGTGTCATGGGACTGGAACGCGATCCACGAGGTCGTCGATCACGCGCTCGACGGTCACGCCGTGACTCGCGGCGTGCGGCCCCAGCCACACGCGATGGCCGAGGACGTACTTGGCCAGGGCCTGGACGTCCTCCGGATAAACCTCGGCGCGGCGGTGCATCAGCAGCGCCCAGACTTTCACCAGACGCCCCCAGCAGATCGTCGCCCGCGGCGAGGCGCCGAGATCGACGCAGGTCTCGACGAGCTCCGACGGCGAGCGGTGCTTCCAGTCGGCCTCGGCGTT
>DATMDI010000206.1:0-14946 GCA_035557875.1 Vicinamibacterales bacterium | reverse complement strand
GGGCATGGTGTTGTTGCCGCTGCGCGTGATCTGCTTCAGGCCGCGTCCGTCGCGGCCGATGGTGAACACCTGCGTTCCGCCGGCCCTTGTGGACGTGAACGCCAGGTGCTTACCGTTGGGAGAGTAGGCCGGACTCTCGTTCGACCCCTCGCTGAACGTGATCTGCCGGACCGTCCCGGTGGCGAGATCGAGCACCTTGACGTCGTACCACGCCCCGGTGCCGGCCGAGTACGCGATCTCGTTGAACGGCGCCGGCGACCAGGTCGGACGATCGGCATACGACTCGTTCATCGTCAGCCGGCGCAGGTTGGAGCCGTCGGCGCTGTTGATGATGTAAATCTGCGGGCGGCCGGTCCCGGTTCGATCGGACGTGAAGGCGATCTGGGAGCCGGTCGGCGACCAGGTGGGAGAGCCGTCTCCGGCGGGATGGTCAGTGAGGCGGCGCACGTTCGAGCCGTCGCGGTTCATGACGTAGATCTCGGGGTTGCCGTCCCGGTTCGACATGAACGCGATCTTGGTTCCGTCGGGCGAGAAGACCGGCATGTAGTTGCTGCCGATGCCCTTCGTGGCGTTCTCGAGCACGCCCTGATAGATGAGCGAGATGAAGATCTGCGGCGCGACGTTCCGGTACGAGGAGTAGGCCACTGCGCGCGCGTCTGGCGACCATGAGGGCGTAATGTTGAGCTGGCGTGTGGTGGTGATGCGCCGCTGGTTCGCGCCGTCGTAGTCCGAGATGTAGATCTCCTTGACCTCACGGTTGTCGATCGGTCCGACCAGGCGCTCGCGGTTGCGGTCGGACACGAAACTCAGCTTGGTGCGGGCGACCCCGCGAAGCGCCCGCTGTTGCAGGTGCACTTCGTCGGCCAGGGTGTGGGCGTAGAGCCGCGGATTCGCCGCGGTGCCGCTGTATTCCTTGGCGAATACCGTCTGGCGCGTGCGCACGTTGAACAGCCGCACCTGCACGCGCACGGTGTCGCCGGTTCGCTGGACGGTCCCGAAGAACACCGCGTCGGCGCCGAGCTCGCGCCACGACGCAAACGGCACCTGTTCCGCAGAGCGAGCCGCCGGAACGCTGGAATAGGTGTCGCGCGGGATGAGGTAGAACTCACGCTCGAAGGCGAGGTCGTCCCACAAGACCTGACTGATGGTGCGGGCGGCCTCGGCGGCGTCAGGGGACAGAGCGACGAAGTCGGGCACCGCATAGCGCGGCGGCGCACCACCGTCGCCGCCGATGACCAGTTCGATCTCCGGCTGCTGGTTCTGGCCGCCGATCGCCTGCATCGTGGCTGGGTTTAGCCCCGGCCAGAGGCTCACCGCGGCGGTCAGCGCCGCCAGTATCGTGCCGCGCATGCGCAGTCGTGTCGTGTGCATCACCTGGTTCCCGGGATTAGTATTTGCCAGATCATCGGTTCTCGAATCTCATGCGCAGGGTGAGGCTGCTGTCGGGAAACTCCGGCGGCAGCGGCAGCGGCACCCCCACGCGAGAGACCGCGCGCGCCGCCGCGGCGTCGAGTGTGGCATTGCCGCTCGGTTGCACGATGCTGATGCTGTCGAACGTGCCCGCGCGCAGGATGCGGAAGCGCACGGTCGTGTCTCCCGTCACCCCCGCCGTGCGTTCCCATGCCCGCTCGATCGCGATGCGAAGCTGTTCGAGGTAGAGCGGGCAGCAGAAGGTCGTCGCCACCTCGAGCTCGAAGCCTTTGGCGCCGGTGCCGCCAGTGGCGAGTCCGAACCCCTGCCCGCGCGCGCCGGTCTCGACGCGCGTGCTGCCCTCACGCGGCGGTTCCGGCACGGACGGCGCCGCGGCGGCGGATTGGGCGCGGGCGGGGCGCGCCGGCACTGGTTTCGGAGAAGGGAGGGCTACGGCCTGGCGCGCGGGCGCTGGGGGTGGAGGAGTGCGGGGCACGGGCCGCGGCGGTTCGGGGGGCGGCTCGGGCACGGCGCGTCCCCCTATCTGCGTCAGCCCACCGGCGCGCGGACCCTCGGCGCCCCCGAGGTTGATCGTCATGACGGTTCGTGGCGTCCGATTGGCGGTCGTGTCCGGAGCGAGCCAGATCGCGGCAACCACGAGGGCATGAGCCGCGACGCTCCACGCCAGCGTCGGCATCAGCGTATCGTGCGCCCGCGCCCGCGCCACGATGACGTCGCTCGCCGGCTCGTTCATGGTTCCCGCGGAAACTCGGTGACGATGCCGGCGTTCTCGACACCCGCGGCTTTGAGCGCGTCGAGCACGTCGATGAGCGCCTGCACCTGAAGGCGGTTGTCACTGCGCACGAAGACCTGCTTGTCGCTGCGGTTGACCAGCCGCTGGCGGATGCGCTCGGCCAGTACGTCCAGGCGGATCGGCTCCTTCAGCAGGAAGACACGGCGATCCTGGCGAAAGGAGAACGGCACGTCGATGAACAGCCGCTCACTGGCGATCTCGGGCGATCGCCTGGCGACCGGCAGCGACACCTCGACGCCACGCTGCAGCATCGGTGCCGCCACCATGAAGATGATGAGCAGCACCAGCATCACGTCGACGAGGGGAATGACGTTGATCTCGGCGAGCGTGGTCGAGACACGCCGTCCGCGCGCCCGATGACCGCCGCCCGAGGATGATGCAGGAAGGACCTTTGGCACCTAGGTGAAGTTCCGCTCGGCGATGTTGAGGAACTCGAGGGAGAAGTCGTCCATCTCCGACGCCAGCGCCTTGGTGGTGCTCGTGAAGTGGTTGTAGAAGAACACTGCGGGGATCGCGGCGAAGAGGCCGGCGGCGGTCGCGACCAGCGCTTCGGAAATGCCCGGGCCGATTATCGAGAGGTTGGTCGCGCCCGTGGCGCTGATCTTCTGGAACGCGTCGAGGATGCCCCAGACGGTGCCGAAGAGGCCGATGAACGGCGCCCCGCTGGCAATCGTGGCGAGGAAGGTCACCTTCTTCTCCAGTTTGTTCACCTCGACCGCCGACGCCCGCAGCAGCGCGCGGTCGACGGCCGCAAGGCTCTTGAGAGTTGGACGCGGCGCCGGCGCTCCTGGATTGGCCGCGGACGTATTGGCCTGACGCAGTTGGGCGTTGATCTCCGCATAGCCGGCCTGGAAGACGCCGACGAGCGGGCTATTGGGAATCGTCGTGCAGACCGCCTGAACCTCGGAGAACTTGCTGCTCTTCCGGAACGCGTCGAGAAAGGCACGCGTGTGCCGGCTGGCGGTGCTATAGGCCCAGGATTTGTGAAGGATGATCGCCCACGAGACGATCGAGAGGACGGCGAGCACACCCAGAACCGTCTGGTTGACCGGTCCGGTTCGCTGCACGAGTTCGAGCACCGATGTGCTCCCAGGCACAGGTGCACCGCCCTCTTGCAACTGGAGTGCAAGGACAAGGGTGCCGAGCGTATTCAACTGTGATCCTCCGAGGGGATCGGAAGCGCGCCGCTGGGACAGCGCAGACAAGGCAGGGTAGCACGCCCACTATATGCTGTCAAACATATGATACGATGGAAGTTCCGCCGACATGCTGCGTACGCTTCGCATCCGCAATCTGGCGGTGATCGAAGCCGTCGAGGTTGAACTCGACCCTGGCTTCACCGCGCTCACCGGCGAGACCGGGGCGGGGAAGTCGATCCTTGTTGAAGCTGTCGGGCTGCTGCTCGGCGGCCGCGCCTCCTCTGATCTCGTCCGCACCGGCACCGACACCGCCACGATCGAGGCTGTATTCGAGCGCGCTGGCGGCGAGGTCCTGATCCGTCGCGAAATCACCGCAGCCGGCCGGAGCCGGTCCTTCGTGGACGGGGCGCTGGCCACCGCCGCCATGCTCCGCGACGTGTCCTCGGACCTCGTGGAACTGCACGGCCAGCACGAGCACCAGTCGCTGCTCGATCCGTCCACGCATCTCCGGTTCCTCGACGCCGACGCTGGTCTCGAAGACGCCGCCGCCCGGGTCTCGACGCTGTGGGAGCGGATGCGCGAGTGCCGGGAACGGCTCGCCGCCGCGTCGATGGACGCGCGCGAGCGCCAGGCGCGGCTCGAACTGATCCGCTTTCAGCTCGGCGAGATCGACGCCGTCAGGCCGGCGGCGGGCGAGGATGCGGAGCTCGATGCCGCGCGGCGGGTGCTTGCCAACGCGGAGCGGGTCGAGGGGCTGTGCCGCTCCGCGCACGACGAGCTCTACGACAGTGACCATGCCGCCCTCACGCAGCTGGCCAGCGTCTGGAAGAAGGTCGAGGAGCTCGCCACCCTTGATCCGGTATTCGGCCCGCACCTCGAGTCCCGGACCGCGGTCAAGGCCCAGCTCGAGGATCTGGCCTCGTACCTCCGCGCCTACGCCGACGGCGTCGACGCCTCACCGGCGCGGCTGCTGGAAGTCGAGGATCGGTTGGCGCGGCTGGAGCGCCTCAAACGGAAGTACGGGCCCGGGCTCGACGAGGTGCTCGCCAAGGGGGCGTCGCTTCGGGCGGAGGCGTCGCGGCTCGATGGCTCGGACCTGCAGGCAGGAGAGCTCGAGCGCGAACTGGGCGGTGCGACGGCCGCCTACGAGGCCGCCGCGCGGGAGTTGTCGAGCGCACGCCGCCGTGTGTCCGGAGCGTTTGCGCGGAGTCTGAAGGCGCTTCTGGCCGACTTGGCGATGGCCGAGACGCGCTTCGAGGTCCGGTTCGAGTCGAACGAGAGCGCCCCCGAACGCTGGGATGCGAATGGGCTGGATCGGGTGGAGTTCTTCGTGTCGCCCAACCCCGGTGAGGACCCGCGTCCGCTCGCGCGCATCGCCTCGGGCGGCGAGCTCTCGCGCATCATGCTGGCGCTGCGCACCCACGGGGCGCGCCGCCCTGCCCGGTCCGCCGCCGGAAGCGCCGGCCGGAAGACGCTCATCTTCGACGAGGTGGACGCGGGCATCGGGGGGCGCGCGGCCGAAGCGGTCGGGGCGCTCCTGCGGGAGCTCGGGGCGCGTTTCCAAGTCCTGTGCATCACTCACCTGGCGCCGATCGCGGCGCGAGCGACGACCCAGTGCGCGGTGGAGAAGCGGGTGGCAGGCGGGCGCACAGTGACAGTCGTGACGCCTCTGGGTGAAGATGAGCGCGTGGGCGAACTCTCACGGATGATCGCAGGATCGAGGGCCTCGGAGGCCACGCGGGCCAGCGCCCGGGAGATGCTCGCCGGCGCTGGTGCGGGAGGGGCGAAAGCCAAACAGATGGCGAAAGGCGAAAGCGAAAGTCGGAGGCCGCGGGCATGAGCCGGCCGCGATATCTCATCGAGACGTTCGGCTGTCAGATGAACGTCCACGACTCGGAACGGATGGCGGGGCTCCTCGAGCAGGCCGGATACGCGCCGGCAGAAGGCGACCGCGACGCCGACGTGATCGTGATCAACACCTGCAGCGTCCGGGACCACGCCGAGGAGAAGCTCTACACCCGGCTCGGGCAGCTCCGCGTGCTGGAGGAAGAGAGTGGACGGTCGCGTGTCGTGGCCGTGGCCGGCTGCGTGGCGCAGCAAGAAGGCGACGCGCTGTTCAAGAACGTCAACGGCCGCCTGATCGACCTGGTGCTGGGCACGCAGCGGCTCAAGATGCTGCCGGAGCTCGTCGACCGTGCCCGCGCCTCGACCGGCAACGGACCGCGCTCGGTCGACGTCGCCCGCTTCGACGACGTCACCTTCCCGGTTGGTGTCACCCGCCGCGGCGACGCCGTCCGCGCCTACGTCACGATCATCGAAGGCTGCAACGATCACTGCGCCTTCTGCGTCGTGCCGACGACCCGCGGCCACGAGCGCATGCGCGCCAAGGCGGACATCCTGCTCGACGTAGCCGAGGCCGTCGCCTCGGGACGCCGGGAAGTGCAACTGCTCGGGCAGATCGTCAACCACTACCAGGCGCCAGACGATCCTGGTTGCGACTTTGCGCAGCTGCTCGCCGAAGTCGATCAGGTCCCGGGCGTCGCGCGCATACGGTTCGCCAGCCCTCACCCCCGCCACACCGGAGCGCGCCTCATCGAGGCCGTCCGCGATCTCCCGCGGGTATGCAAGCATTTCCACCTGCCGGCGCAGTCCGGCTCCACCGACGTGCTGGGGCGGATGCGGCGCCGCCACACCCGCGAGGAGTACCTCGACCTCGTCGGCCGCATTCGCGACGCGGTGCCAGGAGTCACGCTCTCGACCGACCTGATCGTGGGCTTCCCGGGCGAGAGTGCGCGCGACTTCGACGACACGATGTCGCTGGTCGAGATTGTTCGTTACCACAGCATCTTTTCGTTCAAGTATTCGGAGCGGCCGAATACGCTGGCGGCGAAGCGGATGCCCGACGACGTGACCGACGCGGACAAGACTGCCCGCATCGTGGCGCTGCAGGCGCGGCAGAAGGAGATTCAGGCCGCGCTCCACGCCGAGGCGGTCGGATGCGTGGTCGAGGTGCTCGTGGACTCGGTGAGCCGGCGGCGCGAGGCCGAACTCTCGGGGCGCACGAGCGGCAATACGGTGGTGAACTTCCCAGTACCGATCGGGACCCGCGCCGACCCCGACTTGTGGCTGGGGCGCACTGTGCCGATACTAGTGACGCGGGCCGGGCCGCACAGCGTGGCAGGGGAGCTTGCCGCGCCGTGGGTGGCCGAGTCTGCTGGAGCCGTCACATGCTGATCGAGATGACCATCAAGGGCCTGGTCGTGGACTCGTTCTCGAGTACCCCGATCGTGATCCTCAAGGACAAGGCCGGCGACAAGGTGCTGTCGATCTGGGTCGGCATCTACGAGGCGAACGCGATCGCGCAGCAGATTGAGAACGTGTCGATGCCGCGGCCGATGACGCACGACCTGCTCCGGAACCTGATCAACGATCTCGGCGGCCGGGTGGATCGCGTGGTCGTCACCGACCTCCGCGAGAACACGTTCTTCGCCACCATTCACCTCACGGTCAAGGGTGAACAGGTCGCGGTCGATGCCCGCCCGAGCGATGCGATTGCACTGGCGCTCCGCAGCCGGTCGCCCATCCTGGTCGAAGAGCAGGTGATCGAGGCGGCCAAGACCGGCGACTTCGCGCTCGAGCGCGTGGACAACGACCGGCTCCAGAAGTGGCTCGAGAGCCTCGATCCAGACGAGCTCGGCAAGTACCGCATGTAGCAGTTCGATCGCCCCGCGCGCGATTGTCGGCCGGCCGACAATACGAGTCCGGCCTCCTCTGCTTCTGAATGTCGGCCGGCCGACATTGCACTGCGGATGTCAGTTCGCGCTGGTTGCGTCTCCACCCGCCGAGCGCGAAGGGCCTTGGGGCGCGCACCTTAATCGCGAGCCGGGTCTGGAATATGTTGACCTGCGATCTGCGCGTCCCTACAATGGCTGCGACCGTTCACATTTCTGCGCATGATCGTTGCCATCGCCAATCAAAAAGGGGGAGTCGGGAAGACGACGACCGCCGTCAACCTCGCGGCGGCGCTGGCCATGCGCGGCCGCAAGACCCTCCTGATCGATCTCGACCCCCAGGCGAACAGCACCATCTCGTTTCTCGATCCGCGCGGCATCACGCGCAGCACCTACGACGCGATCGCGGATCCCGACTGCCAGCTCGCGGACGTCATCCAGCCGGCGACCTCGCTCGAGAACCTGTTCGTCGCCCCGGCGCGCATCGGCCTCGCCAAGCTCGAGTCGCGGCTGGTGGGCGAGCTCGACGCGCACTTCAAGCTGAAGGACAAGCTCGATCGCCTCGGCCGCGAGTACGCACACGTCGTCATCGACTGCCCGCCGGCGCTCGGCCTGCTGACCGTGAACGCGCTCGTTGCCGCGACGCATCTCCTGATCCCGATCCAGTCGTCGTACTTCGCGCTCGAGGGGACGGACGATTTGCTCGAGACGATCGAGAAGGTCCGTCAGCGCCCGAACCCGGCCCTGCGGATCCTCGGCGTCGTCATCACGATGCACGACAAGCGGACCGCGCTCGGCCGCGACATCCGCGAGCAGATCCAGAAGGTGTTCGGGGGCAAGGTCTTCAAGACCGTGATCAGCAAGAGCGTCCGGCTCGAGGAGAGCCCGGCGTACAAGGAATCGATTTTCACCTTCGCGCCCGAGTCGAGCGGCGCGACCGATTACTACAGTCTCTGTGAGGAGGTGATCGAGCGTGTCGAAGCGCGGACTGCCTGAAACGCTTCGGATGCGGCACGACGAGCACTACGTCGAACAGCTCGCCGCGTCGGCCGGTCAGCCGGTCGGCCGCATCGTTGCCATCGATCTGCTGGACCCGAATCCCAACCAGCCGCGCCAGGTCATGGGCGACCTGTCCGAGCTGATTGCGTCGATCGCCGAGAAGGGCATCATCGAGCCGCTCGTCGTTCGCCAACGGGGAGGGCGCTACCAGATCATCGCCGGCG
The DNA here is from genome assembly GCA_035557875.1 of Vicinamibacterales bacterium. Lineage (GTDB taxonomy): Bacteria > Acidobacteriota > Vicinamibacteria > Vicinamibacterales > UBA2999 > DASYRM01. The sequence goes on along the minus strand of DATMDI010000206.1, from coordinate 6,629 downwards.
AGCGTCGCTACCACGCCTCGGTGCAGGCCGGCCTCCGCGAGGTGCCGGTCGTCATCCGCGAGTCGGATGACATCGAGGTCATGGAGCTGGCGCTGGTCGAGAACCTGCAGCGCAAGGACCTGACGGCGTTCGAAGAGGCCGAGGCCTTGCTGCAGCTGTGTGAAACGTGCAACTACACGCACGAGGACCTGGCGCAGAAGCTCGGGAAGTCGCGGACCTCCATCACCGAGTCGCTGTCGCTGGCAGCCATGCCCGAAGAGGTCCGCAACCTATGTCGGCTGGCCGACATTACCGCCAAGTCCACGCTGCTGCAGATAGTTAGGCAGGGCGATCCGAAGAAAATGCTGGCCCTCGTCGAGAAGGTTGCCCAGGGCGGCACCACGACCCGGAAGGACCTGCGGGAAGAGACCGCCAAGGCCAAGCAAGGCCGGCCCAAGGCGTTCGTCTTCGCCTTCCGGCCCGAGACGAAGGCGTTCAACCTGCGCCTCAGTTTCAGCAAGTCCCGCGTGGACAAGTCCGAGATCATCGACGCCCTCGAAGGGATCATCCGCGAACTCAAGGCCGCCCAGCGCCGTTAGGCGCCGGGCGTCTCAGTCCGAGGGCCGAAGCTCGCCGGCGCGTCCCCAGGCGGCGCGGCGATGCAGCGCCCGGGATCCTCCATCTTCAAAGAACCGCAGTGTGTCCCGCAGGGAAGGCGCGCCCACAGGGACGGAAAGACCTGGAGCGCGGAGTCTGGGGTTTCCTCCCCCGTCAGCTGCTTTGGTTAACATAACGTCTCTTATGCGACGTTGATGATTGGCGGAGAAAACGGGCGAGTCGGGCCCGGTTGACGGGCTTTCAGGCCTTCCAGGACTGGCGGGCTGCGCCCTTGCCGGGCACGGTCGTTTCGACGGTCAGCGTCGACTCGTCGACGTCTCTCGACGATCGACGGAGCGTCACCACGAACGCCAGCTCGGCGTGCTCACGCAGGCCGAGGCGGTCGAACGGGATCCGGAACTCCGCGAGGGCGTCCACGGCCGCTTCGACGTCGCGCCACGCCGCTTCCAGCCAGGTGCCGTCGGCGGTCCGCCGGTACACCGTGCCGCTGCGGCGGGGACTGCTGACGGCGATGCGGGTGCCGGCGGGCTCGAGGAACGCGACGGTCAGTTCCCCGCCCTCGGCCAGCGAGTCGGTGAGAGGCTCGGTCGTGGTGACCTGGACGCAGAGGCTGTCGGCCCCGAAGCCGAACCGGACCCCGGAGATTCGCTGGCCGACCGCCGCCACCTGGTGCATGGCGCCGGCTGTGGCGGCCGGTGTCACCTCGCCGGCGCCGAGCCACTCGAAGTAGTTCGAGTCGCGGCCGTCGATTCGTGGCGCGGTGGGTCCCGATGGCGGCACCAGTGAGACCTTCGGCGGCATCGTCGAGATGTTGGTGACGAACAGATCCTCGGGGATCGGCAGGCCGAGCGCACGGTAGATGTTGCGGACGTGCCGCCGGAACAGGTCGTCGAATTCGCGGTCGTGGTCCGAGTGGTGGTCATCGCCGTACCACCAGCACCAGTCGCTGCCTTCCGCGATGAGCAGCTCCTCGCGGGCCACGGCCAGCGCCTCGGGGCTGGCCGTGCCGGCGGCGTGCTCGAACGCGCGGCGGGCGCGCGAAAGCTGGCCCCATGCCCGGCGATCGTCGGCGTGGCCAATCCAGATGTAGAAGTCGGCGTTGATCCACGAACCAGGGTGCAGTCTCGACAGCCGTTCGGTCGCTCCGCTGCAGGCCTCGGCCATCGACACCGTTCGCACCGACGGATGCCCCTGGAGCCGCCCGTAGAGCGCCCGCAGAAACGGCCGGCCCTGGCCTTCGTAGTGCTCCCACGCGTTCTCGCCGTCGAGCACCACGAAGATGGTGGCTTCTTCCCCGCCCCGATGACTCCGATAGCGTTCGCCGCTGCCGGCGATACGGCTCACGAAGTCGTCGGCGGCAGCCTGTGGGTCCCAGGACGAATACGTGAAGCCGACCAGGTCGGACAGGAGGTGATCGCGGAACGCGCACGCGACACCAGCGCCCGGGACGCCCACCTGGTAGGCCCGGTACAGGTCGGCATCGCGCGCGAACGTCCGCGGCAGCGACCGTGCCAGGATCTCCTCGTCCGTGGCCATCCAGGTAAACCCTGCCTCGGCGACCAGCGGCACCATCGCGTCCGACACCGAGCCTTCCGACGGCCAGAGGCCGATCGGCGTGCGCCCAAAGAGCCGCTGGTGCAGCGCCGCCGCGCGCCGCAGTTGTTCGGCGGCGTCCTGTGGATAGACGAACGGCTGCTCGGGTGGCGGCCATGAGGGATGGGTGTCGAGGAACACCGACGCGTCGCACAGCAGCGGCAGAATCGGGTGATAGAACGGCGAGGTGGAGATCTCGATCTGCCCGCGTTCGGCCCCGGCGCGGTACTCGCCGACCACGCGCCCGAGGATCTCGAGCTCCACGCTGCGCAGCGTCTGCTTGTCGTGCTCGGAGTAGTCGCGCCCCTTGGCGAAGAGCGCTCGCACGCGCGGATCGAGCTCGGCGTAAATCGGATCGATCCACACCAGCTTGTGCCACACCTGCAGATCGCGCAGATCGTCGGTGGTGAACCCGCCCGCCGGGTTGCCGTGGCGGCGTCCAGCGTCCCGGGCGGCGAGCAGTTCGGCGTAGCGCGGAAACGGATCGATCATCCGCGTGCGGTGCGCGTGAAAGAAATGCTCGGCGCAGAACAGGCGGTCGGCGTCTGAAAGTGTGTCGGCAGGGGCCAGCCCGACCTCGAGATGGCGATCCTTGGCCTGGGCGGCCGCAAACGCTTCGAGCTGCACGAGCAGCGACGGCACCAGGTTGAAGGTGACCTTCAGGTCGGGGAATTCGCGGGTGAGCGCGGCCATTCCCCAGTAGTCCTTGAGGGCGTGGAGCCGCACCCACGGCAGGATGTGCTCGCCGGTCGCGAGGTCCTGGTAGAACGGCTGGTGCATGTGCCAGAGCAAAGCAACGCGCGTCATAATGGGCCCGGTCCATGAAGATTATCGACCGCTACGTGATTCGCCAACTGCTCCCGCCAATTCTATTGGGACTGCTGGTGTTCACGTTTGTCCTCATCATTCCGGAGATCAAGAGGCACGCGGAAGGCTTCATCGCCAAGGGCGTGTCGCCGCTGATCGTGCTCCAGGCGATGTTGCTGCTGGTGCCACAGGCCCTGGCGCTCACGATTCCGATGTCGTTCCTGCTCGGCCTGCTGATCGCCTTCAGCCGGCTCTCGGCCGATCGCGAGTTCGTGGCGATGCAGGCCTGCGGCATGAGTCTGGCGCGGCTGCTGCGGCCGGTGGGGCTGATTTCAGTGCTCTGTGCCGGCGCCACCTATTACGTCTGGGCGATCGTCGTCCCCGACAGCAACCAGCGCTTCCGGGAGATCGCGTTCAACGTCGTGGCGCAGCGCGCCGAGTACAACGTGCGCTCGCGCGTCTTCTTCGACGACTTCCCCAACCTGGTTCTGTACGTGCGCGACGTCCCGATCTCCGGCGGCGGCTGGACGGGCGTGTTCATTTCCGATCGGCGCAACGCGTCGTCGCCTGCCGTGTACCTGGCGCGTCAGGGCCGCGTCGCCATCAACCAGGACCGGCGTTCCATCGAAATGGTGCTGGAGGCGGGGTCACGGCACACCGCGAGCACCACCGGCACCTACGAGGTGTTCCAGTTCGATCGCCTCGTCCTCTCGCTCGATCCACGCACCGTCTTTCCCGCGGCGCCGGATCGCGGCGTGAACGAGATGACGATCGCGGAGCTGCGGGCCGCGGTGGCCGCGAAAGAGGCCCGGGGCGAGTCGCCGCACACCGAGCTCATCACCATCCACCGCAAGTGGTCGATTCCGGTCGCCTGCCTGGTGTTCGGGCTGATCGGGATCGCCCTCGGCGCCACCAACCGCCGCGACGGCGCCCTGGGCAGCTTCGCGATCGGTCTCGTCGTCATCTTCACTTACTACATCCCGATGTATCTCGGGCCGTCGCTCGCGAAAGGAAGCCTGGTTGCGCCGTGGTTCGCGGCGTGGCTGCCCAATATCGTGATGGGGCTGGTGGGCATTCTGCTGTTTGCGTGGCGCGACAAGGCCGCGGATCGGCCGTTGCGCATCCCGGTGCCGGCGTTCCTGCGGCGCCCGCGCGAGTTCGCCAAGGCCACGCGCGCTTGGGGACCGGTGCGCATCCTCGACCACTACGTGGCCTCGTCGTACGCCCGCGTGCTCGGGCTCGCGGCCGTGGCCCTGGCCGGGATCTTCTACATCTCGACCTTTCTGGATCTGTCGGACAAGGTGTTCAAGGGCGACGCGACCTGGGCCATGATGGGCCGCTACTTCCTGTTCGTCACCCCGCAGTACGTCTACTACATCATTCCGCTGGCCGTGCTGGTGGCGGCCCTGGTGACGATCAGCGTGCTGACGAAGAACAACGAGCTCATCGTCATGAAGGCGTGCGGCATCAGCCTGTACCGCATCGCCTTGCCGATGGTGGCGTGCGCGATCGCGGCGGGGGCGCTGCTGTTCGCCCTCGAGGAAAGCGTCCTCGGACCCGCGAACCGCCGGGCGGAAGCTCTGAACAACACGATCCGCGGGCGGAGCAACGGGAGCGAGGCGCTCAACCGCCAGTGGCTGGTCGGATCCCGGGGCGAGATCTATCACTACGATTTCATCGACGCGCAGACCCGGAAGGTGCTCGGACTGTCGGTCTACGAGTTCGACGACGGCATGAAACGGATCTCGCGGCGCACGTTCGCTCAGCGCGCGACCGCGCTCACGGCCGCGGGCACGGCCTGGCGCCTCGAGGACGGCTGGACCCGCGCGTTCTCGGAGACCGGCGCCGCCGAGTCGTTCAGCGCGTTCCCGACTCTCGATCGCACCCTCGACTCGCTGCCGGCCTTCGTGACCGAAGCGCCCGACGCCCGCTTCATGGGCTATGCCCAGCTGAAGACCTACACCGAACGGTTGCGCGCCAGCGGCTTCGACGTGCTCGAGCAGGATGTCGCCCTGGCCGGCAAGCTCGCCTTCCCCTTCGTGACCATCATCATGACGCTGATGGCGGTACCGTTCGCGGTGCTGACCGGCCGCGGCGGCGCGATGGCCGCCATCGGCATCGGCATCGGACTCGCCCTGACCTACTGGATCACGATCAGCGTCTTCGCGGCCATGGGCACCGGCGGGCTGGTGGCACCGCTCGTCGCCGCCTGGGCGCCGAACATGCTGTTTGGCTCAGCGGCGGTCTATCTGCTCCTCACCGTCCGAACGTGACGGCGCCTCACCGTACGAAGGCGACGTCGTCGAGCCAGATCTCGCCGTTCGATCCCAGCGCGGTGTTCATCGTGTCAGCGACCACCAGCAGACTCGTGATGTCCGCCAGCGGTACTGCGGCGGCCAGGCCGTCACGCACCGGCAGGAAGTCGGCGAAGGACAGCGTGACCACCCGCCGCGTGTCGTCGAGATAGACGGAGCGCCGCCACCGCTCACTTCCCTGCTCCGCCGCGGCCCGAAGCTGGACCGAGAGGCGCATCGGGCGGCTGGCGAGCGCCGCGAACCTCACCCCGGTGAAGCGCGCGATCTCCGGGGCCGGAAACGCGAAGGCGACGAACGGCGCGTCGACCCGTGCGCCGCCGAGCGCATAGCGCAAGTGCAACTGCTGCCCCCCCACCGCGGCGACCACGCCCGCGGCCCCGAGCGAGCGCGCACTGTTCTCCACCGTCACGGGCGACGGCCCGTTGGCGTAGATGTCGTGCGAGGCGATTGGAGCCGTAGCCACCGGCGGCCGGTCCGGCACCCGCGGCCCGACATAGATCGGATTCGACACCAGCCACGGGGCCAGCGGTCCGCCACCGCGGCGCACGGGCAGTGTGGCCTCGACTCGATACGCTCCGGGCGCGCCCGCGGTCTCGAACTCGAGCGTGGAGCCGACGGAAGTCGCCGCGACGGTGCCGTTGCGATACAGGGTCAGCGTCGGCGCCACGGCGGGAGCGTCCACGTCGGCTCGAAAGGTCAACGCGCCGCCGCCTGGAATCCGGTCCCCCGCCACGGCGTGCACGCGGTCGCCGGTCGCCGTGAACGACAGTCGCGCGGGCGTGGCGAAGGCGTCGATCGCCGTGAACAGGTGCCCGGCGCGGATGGCGTTCAGCACCGCCCTGGCGTCGGCCGCCGCGTCCTGCGACAGCGTGACTCCGGGCAGCCCGATCGAAAATGTCCGGAACACCTGCTCGTAGGACGGCAGGTGCAGCGCCGCCGGTCCGCCGTGATCCATGTCGCCGCCGATCTGGGCGTGCGCGTCGCTGCCGCCAAGGCCGACGACCTCGTGGCCTTGCGTCGCCCGATCCCAGAGCGCCAGGGCGGCTGCGGGCCGATCGAGAATCAGGGCCAGGCTCTCGGGGGCGCGGAACCAGTAGGTCAAGAGGATCCGCCCCAGCGACAGTGGCCCTTCGTCCCGCCATTCGCTGTCGCCGTTCAACCATTCGATGCCGTCGAACGGCCTGCCGCCCTCCTGCCAGCGCAGGTCGTTCTTGAGCGAGGTCGGATGCGCGACGATCGACATGGCCCCGAGACGCGCCAGATCCTCCAGCACGTCATCCGGCTCGCCTCGCAGCGGATACGGCGCGCGCGGCAGGT
>DATMDI010000205.1:0-3079 GCA_035557875.1 Vicinamibacterales bacterium | reverse complement strand
CCCACCTTTTCCACCAGATCGACCAGCAGTTCAGCCAGCTCGCGCTCGATCATGCCGGGCCGTCGTTGGATGGGGCAGGGGTCGCGTCGCGCTCGAGCGTGAGGTAGAACGGGCCGGCGCCGAGAAACCCGATGATGAGCGCCCAGGCCGAGTAGGTGCCCCAGCCCGCGAGGTTCGCGGTGTTGAAGACGAGGTGGTCGCCGACGCCGGCGACGAACTCCGTCGTCTTCCTGAAGAGCGTGTTGTCCACCTGTAGCGTGTGCCGCCCGGGCTCGATGTTCTCGGTCATGGTAGAGCCGTAGCGCAGCATGGCCAGCCGGCGACCATCGAGCTTGACGTACACCTCGCGGTAGCCGACATCGTCAGGGGCCTGCCGGCGTACGGTCAGGGTGGCGGTCCAGCCCTTCCGCACCGACTCCATGATCCGATCGAGATCGGCCTCGGTCGGTTCGGGAACCGTCTCGACAGCGTTCTTGCGTGGGGGCGTCGTCACGCTTCGTCCAGCTCGAGCAGCGGCACTCCGGGCTGCACGAGCTCACCTTCCCGGCACTTTACCGCAATCACGGTCGCGTCGCGAGGTGCGCGGACCGGCAGCTCCATTTTCATCGCTTCGAGACGGAGAAGCACGTCGCCCGCCGCTACGCGCTGGCCCGGTTGCACGGCGATGGCCAGGACGGTGGCCGGCATCGGCGCCGACAGCGATCCGGCATCGTCGATCCCGGACGCTCGGGCTCGTGTCGCGGGCGCGAGTTCCACGACCGTGACGTCGCCGTCGAGGAACACCCACGTGGCGCCGGCGGCACGCACCGCGTGCGCGAGGCGCTGCCGGCCATCGCGATCGACGAGAAAGCGTCCGGCGCCGAGCGCCGTCACCGTGGCTGGTGCGGCCGGATCAGACACGCAGCCCCTTCAACGCCGTCCACGGATCCTCGGCCTGCATCGTGCGGCCCGCACCGGTCAATGGGGTGCAGGCGGCCGCGTCGGCCACGGCCAGCGCGTCGGCGGCGGGGGCGGCAGGTTCAGGCAGGAGCGAGGCTGCCTCCGTGGTGAGGAAGTGGGTGTCGAGATCGCCGGCGACGAACCGCTCGTGCGCCAGCAGGCGGATCAGCAGCGGCACGTTGGTGCGGATGCCGAGGATCGGAAAACGCTCGAGCGCTTCTTGCGCCCGGCGGCGGGCCGCATCGCGCGTTTCGCCGCGCGCGATCAGCTTGGCCAGCAGCGAGTCGTAGTGCACCGATACCTCGGCGCCTTCCGTAACTCCGGAGTCCACCCGGATGCCGGGCATCGACGGCTCGCGGTAGAGGGCCAGCACGCCTGCCTGCGGCAGGAAGTCCTGGCGCGGGTCCTCGGCACAGATGCGGACTTCGATGGCGTGCCCGGTCTGCGCCAGCTCCGCCTGCGTCCACGGCAGCGGCTGTCCGGCGGCCACGCCCAGCTGCGCCCGCACCAGATCGACGCCGGTCACCGCTTCGGTGACTGGATGCTCGACCTGGAGCCGGGCGTTGATCTCGAGGAAGTAGAACTGGGCGCCGTCACCGGCGCCGTCCACCAGGAACTCCACGGTGCCGGCGTTGTAATAGCCGGCGACCTGGGCGAGCGCCACGGCGGCCGCGCCCATGCGCTGCCGCAGCGCCGGGGTGACGGCCGTCGAGGGTGTCTCCTCGAGCACTTTCTGATGGCGCCGCTGGATCGAGCACTCGCGCTCGAACAGGTGCACGACGGCCCCGTGTCGATCGCCAAGGATCTGGAACTCGATGTGACGCGGGCGAGTGACCAGCCGTTCGACGTAGAGCGTGCCGTCGCCGAAGGCGGCCTCGGCTTCGCGCCGGGCCTGGGCGATTGCCGGCGGCAGACTGGCGGCGTCGTGCACCGCTTTCATGCCGATGCCGCCGCCCCCCTCGGACGGCTTCAACAGCACGGGAAAGCCGACGCCGCGCACGGCCTCCACGATGGCGGCCTCACTCTGGTCGGCGGGGATCGCGCCCGGCACCACCGGCACACCGGCGGCTTCCGCGAGCCGCCGGGCGGCGGTCTTCGACCCCAGCTTGGCCATCGCGTCGGGCGGCGGGCCGATGAAGGTCACGCCAGCCGCGGCACAGGCGGCGGCGAACTCCGGATTCTCCGACAGGAACCCGTAGCCGGGATGAATCGCGTCGGCACCGGTGGCGCGTGCGGCATCGAGGATGGCGCCCTGCGCGAGGTAGCTGTCGGCGGGGGCGGGGCCGCCGATGCGGACGGCGCGGTCGGCGACCGTCACGTGCAGCGCGCGCGCATCGGCATCGGAGTAGACCGCCACCGTCTCGATGCCCATCTCGCGGCACGTGCGCATGACGCGCACCGCGATCTCTCCGCGGTTGGCTACGAGCACCCGCTTGAACACGGCTACATCCGGAAGATGCCGTACCTGGGCGGCGCCATCGGCGCGTTGCAGGCGGCGGAGATCGCCAGGGCGAGCGCGTCGCGCGTCTGCAAGGGGTCGAGGATACCGTCGTCCCACAGCCGGGCGGTGGAGTAGTAGGGCGAACCCTCCTGCTCGTACTTCTCGAGGATGGGCGTCCGAATCTGGGTCTCCTCGTCGGCGCCGAGCTCGCGCCCGTCGCGCGCCAGTTGATCGCGCTTGACGGTGCTCAGGACGGCGGCCGCCTGCTCGCCGCCCATCACCGAGATCCGCGCGTTGGGCCACATCCACAGGAAGCGCGGGTCGTAGGCGCGCCCGCACATCCCGTAGTTGCCGGCGCCGAACGACCCGCCGATGACGACGGTGAACTTCGGCACCGTGGCATTGGCCACCGCGTGCACCATCTTGGCGCCGTCCTTGGCGATGCCGCCGCGCTCGTACTGGCGGCCCACCATGAAGCCGGTGATGTTCTGCAGGAAGATGAGCGGGATTCCCCGGAGGTTGCACAGCTCGATGAAGTGGGTGGCCTTGAGCGCCGACTCCGAGAACAGCACGCCGTTGTTGGCCACGACGCCCACGAGAAAGCCGTGCAGCCGGGCGAACCCGGTCACGATGGTGGGCGCGTAGAGGCGCTTGAACTCGTCGAAGCGCGAGCCATCCACCAGGCGCGCGATCACTTCA
>DATMDI010000204.1:0-4139 GCA_035557875.1 Vicinamibacterales bacterium | reverse complement strand
GCGACTGACGAAGTGACGTCCGAAGTTGCACAGGACACGGTGGCCGCCGTCGTCGCCGCCGCTGCTGACGCGCCCGTCGAGTTGAGCGCTGGCGAGTCGAGCGCGGCCGAGGGTGAGGCGGGGAATGCCGGGCCATCGACGGCTACGCTGCCCGAAGCGCCGGCCGCCGGCGAGGAAACGGGTGAGGTGACCGGCGAGAAAACGGGTGAAGCGAAAGAAGCCGACGCCGGCGTTCACGAGCGAGCGCCCGCGGTCAGCAGCGGCCAGCCGGGCCAGACGGGTGCCACCCGCTACGCGAGTGCGCGTGCGGAAGCTCCCGAGGCCGCCGGCGAGCCGGTCACCGAGCTCGCGCCAGAAGCCGAGGGCGGACTCCAAGACGCGGCCGCACCACCGACGGTCACACGCCTCGCGAACCCCGTGCCCGACAGTGGCGCCTCGTCGAGCGGGCCGGCCGGTAAGACCGACGCCGCCGCGACGCTTGTGGAAGCGGTATCCGAGGTCGAAGCGCTCGCCGACACCGACTCCAGCGAGGGTGCCGAACTGGCGGACGCGGGCACACGAGATCAGCCGCAGCCGCCTCAGGCTCCGAGCACCTCCGGACAGGCGGCTCAGGCCGTCGCGGCCGCACCCGGCGTGCCCGACGGAGTCCGTTTCACGGTCAACGTGGCCGCGGGCAGCGCCGCTTACGTCAGCGCGGCGCCGCGCCAGGAAGAAGCCGTGCTGCCGCAGATCGTCCAGAGCATCCGCCTGCAGACCGCGCAGGGCAGTTCCGAGGCGCGCGTCCAGCTCAAGCCCGAGCACCTCGGCGCGCTGAACATCACCCTGAAGGTCGACCAGGGGCAGGTGACGGCGACGATTCAAGCCAGCGTGGCCGCCGTGCGGCAGTGGATCGAATCGCACGAGTCCTCGCTGCGCGACGCGTTGTCGGAGCAGGGGCTGCAGCTCGCACGGCTCGTCGTCCAGCCGGACGACGAGCAGGCGAGCCAGGGCGGCCGCGAACAGGGTGAAACGCGCCGTCAGCCGCAACGCCGATCGTGGCGCGATGAGGACGTGACGTTCGAAGTGCTCGTGTAAGAAGCCGTTTCTCTTGGCCAAGGCCCAAGGCCAAAGGCCGCCGGTGACGGACTTCCGACACGCCGTCGGAGGTCCGAACCCGCTCCGGCGGCGTTTGTCTCGGATTTCCTGGCATTCAAGCGGCTGTGCGGGTGGCCGACGCGGGCACCCTCCTTGCTCGACCGGAGGGCATGTCAGATGCGCCCAAGGGGGAAGAGGCAGCCGCTCCTGCCGCCCCCGCCAGGTCCAAATCCAGGCTCGTGCTGATCGCGGGAGCCGTCGTCGTGCTGGCAGGCGCTGGCGGAGGCGGCTACTGGTGGTGGAGCCATCGCGCCCAGGCCGACCCCAAGGCCGCGGCCAAGAGGGTCGAAGAGCACCACGACCCGGCCGACGCCGGCGTGGTGTCGTTCGAGCCGTTCGTCGCCAACCTCGCCGACGAGGGCGGCTCGCGCTTCCTGCGGGCATCGCTGAAGCTCGTCGTCGCCGGGGCGGACGCCGCCAAGGAAATCGAGGAGAGCGACGTCGAAGTGGCGCAGCTGCAGTCGGCCATCCTCGAAGTGCTCACGGTGCAGACCGCCGAGCACCTCGTGACGCCGGAAGGCAAGGCCGCGCTCAAGAAGCAGGTGATCGAGAAGGCCGACCACATCCTCCACAACACCAAGGTGACCGATGTCCTCTTCACCGAATTCGTCGTCCAGTTCTAGGAGATGAGTCACGTGGCAGACAACGTTGCCGTCACGCCGGGCTCGGTGCTCGAGCGGTTCGCGTCGCTCAGCGACGTGACCTGTGAAGTCGCCATCGTGCTCGGCACCGGGCGCATGTCGGTGCGGGAGTGTCTCTACCTGACGCCGAAGACGGTGATCACGCTCGAGCAGACGGCCGGATCCGACCTCCACGTCCGCGTCAACGGCGTGCAGATCGCCCACGGCGAAGTGGCCATCGTGGACGACAGCACCAACATCCGCCTCACGTCGATCGTGCCGCCGCCGAGCGGGGAGGAGCTGACGTGAACGGATTTCTCGCCGTGCTGATCGTGCTGGGGCTGGTGACCGCGCTGGCGTGGTTGCTGCGCCGGGGCTCGCTTGGCGCGCTGACCGGGCGCGGCGGGGCGATTACCGTGGAAACCGCGGTGGCGCTCGGCGAACGCCGCTCGCTGGTGATTGTCGCGGTCGAGGGGCGCCGGCTGCTGCTCGGGCTGACCCCGACGACGATGGCGCTCGTGACGGAACTGCAGACGCCGCCGGCCGCCTCCGGGGGCGAGGCGCGCGCATGAACAACGCGGTCGACCTGCAGGTGAACGGCATCGGGGCGATTTCGGCGCCGCTGCCGATCGTCCTGCTCCTGACGCTCATCTCGTTTCTGCCGGCGATTCTGGTGACGATGACGTCGTTCACCCGCATCGCCATCGTCTTCCACTTTCTGCGGCAGGCGCTCGGCACCCAGGAAATGCCGTCCAACCAGGTGCTCATCGGGCTGGCGCTGTTCCTGACCATCTTCATCATGGCGCCCGTGGGCGCGCGCATCAACGAGCTGGCGATCGCGCCGGTGATGAACGGCGAGATCACGGTCAACCAGGGGCTCGAGCGCGGGGCGCCGCCGCTGCGGGAGTTCATGCTCAAGCAGACGCGCGAAAACGACCTGAAGCTGTTCCTCGAGTTGAGCAAGGGACCGAAGCCGAAGTCGAAGTCCGAGCTGCCCATGACGGTGGTGGTGCCGGCCTACGTCATCTCCGAGCTCAAGACCGGGTTCCAGATGGGCTTCTTCCTCTTCGTGCCGTTCCTGCTCATCGACCTCGTGGTGTCCACGACGCTGCTGTCGATGGGCATGCTGCAGCTGCCGCCGGCGATGATCTCGCTGCCCTTCAAGGTGCTGCTGTTCGTGATGATCGACGGCTGGAATCTGGTCGTCGGCTCCATCGTGAGGAGTTTCATCTAGATGCCTGAAGCGCTGGTCGTCGGCACGGTACGCAACGCGATCGAGATCGCGATCATCGTCAGCCTGCCCATGCTGCTTGCCGGCCTCATCGCCGGCGTGCTGGTCAGCCTGTTCCAGACCGTCACCTCGATCCAGGACAACGTGCTCGCGTTCATCCCGCGCGCGGCGGCCATCTTCGGCGTGTTCGCGCTGACCTTCCCCTGGATGCTGCGGGTGATCAGCGGGTTCTCCATCGATCTGATCAAGCGGCTGCCCGAGTTCATCCGATGACCGACCTGTCGGTGCTGTCGCGCCTGGCCGTGCTGCTCGTGCGGCCGGGAGTGGTGGTGGCGCTGGCGCCGACGTTCGGCGGTGTCTACGCCAGCGGCCAGATCAAGGTTGGTCTCACGGCCCTGCTCGCCATCGGGCTGCTGCCCTCGGTGCAGGTGCCGCCCACGATCACCGCGCTCGAGCTCGGCGGTGTGATGGCGCGCGAAGTGGCCATCGGGCTGGCGCTCGCCCTCGCCGTGCGCGCGCTGGTCGCGGCGATCGAGTTCGCCGGTCATCTGAGCGGCTTCCAGATGGGCCTGATGTACGCCGCGACGATCGACCCCGCGAACGGCGTCCGCAACGGCGTCGTCACGTCGATGTTCGGGATGATCGCGGTGCTGACGCTCTTTGCCATCGACGGCCACCACGCCATCCTTCGAGCGCTCGCGGCCTCGTACGCGGGGCTGCCGATCGGTCTCGGGGCGGTCAACCCGTCGCTGCTCACGAGCGTGCGCGAAACCCTGGCGCTCGTCTTCGTCACCGGCGCCAGGCTGGCCGCGCCGATCGTCGTGGTGCTGATCATCGTCGAGATGGTGATCGGCTTCATCTCGCGGGTGGCGCCGGCGCTCAGCTTCATGGTCATCGGCTACCCGGTGCGCATGATCGTCGGCCTGTTCGTGCTCGGACTCGTCGTCTCCGTCATTCCCGGCGTCGTCGCTGGCCTGACCGACCGCACCATCCGTCTCGCGCTCGACACCGCGGGAGCCTTCCGCTGATGCGGCCGCGCCCCGGCGCAGGTCTGCGCAACTAGCCATGGCTGGCGACAAGACAGAAAAACCGACAGCAAAACGCATCAAGGACGCCAGGAAGAAGGGGCAGGTGGCGCGCAGCCGCGACCTGGC
>DATMDI010000203.1:0-5911 GCA_035557875.1 Vicinamibacterales bacterium | reverse complement strand
AAAGGCGCCCGACGCGTTCGTCGCCCGGCGCTTCCAGAACGGTGCCGAAGTGGGCACGCGCCTCATCTGCGCGTATCCGACCGTGCCGACCTACAGCGGCAGCGGCAATCCGCAGGATGCCGCCAGCTTCGCCTGCCGCGCGCCCCGGCCTACTTCGACATCCCCTTGAAGGTGAGCTTCTGCATGCCCGCGCCGGTCTGCGCGATGTAGAGATTCCCCTTCGAGTCGGTGGCCAGGTGGTGGCCGCCGCCGATCTGGCCAGGCACCTTGATGGCGCCGACGATCTCGAGCGTCTTGCGGTCGACGACTTGAATGTCGTCGCCGTTGCCGACGTAGAGGAACGGCTGCTCCGGGCCGGGTGACAGCGCCAGGTCGCGCGCGAACGTCGTGTCGGCCTTGATCAACTGCTTGAGGAACTTGCCGTCGCTCGAGAACATCTGCACGCGGCGGCTCTCGCGATCGGCCACGTAGACCGTGCCGTCATTGGCGACGCGCACCGCGTGCACGATGCTGAACTGCCCGGGGCCGTCGCCGGTGACCGGCTGCGCCGGCGCCAGCGTGCAGTGGTCGTCGTCGATCGGCGCGCGGCCGAAGGCGCCCCACATCCGCTTGAACTGGCCGTTGTCGGCGTCGAAGACCGCGATGCGGTGATTGCCGTAGCCGTCGGCGACGAAGAGCTCGTTGGTGCGCGGGTTCACCCACTGGTCAGCGGGCCGGTGGAGGTTCTGCCGATCCGCGTTGCCCTTGCTCTGGCTGCTGCGGCCGATCTGCAGCACGAACTTGCCGTCCTCGGTGAACTTCAGGAGCTGGTCGTCGCTGGCCCGGTTCGCGGCCTGCGCGTCGGCGGGGCAGTAGTTGCCGCCGATCCAGATGAAGCCCTTGTGATCGACGTGGATGCCGTGCTCGCGCTGCGGCCACTCGTAGCCGGCGCCGTCGCCGCCCCAGGTTTTCACCACGGCACCCGCGGCGTCGAACACCACGACGGCCGGCGCCGCCTTCTTGCCCTCCTCGGGTTTGATCGTCCGCGGCCGGTGCAGCAGCCACACGCGGTCCTTGGCGTCCACGGCGAAGCTGGACGCGTCGCCCACCTTCATCGTCGCCGGAAGCGCCGGCCAGCTCCGATCCACCTCGAAGACGGGGAGGGGCCGAGGGGCGGGTGTGCCGCTCTGCGCGTGCAGCGCGACACGCACGCTCACGAGGGCCAACGCGCCGAGGACGAGCCACGCTGCGGGAACCGCCGACCGATGACGCGTGCCATTCATCACGTTTTCCTCCGGGAAAGCCGCCGCGACGCCAGACCGTCGGGGTTGGAGGCCTGCCGCCGGGCATGAGAATACCCCCTGATCTGGGTAGCGGGCCGCCCCCGGTTTTTTGGAGGGGCAGTGCTGTAGGATTTTGCCGCCACTTAAGGAGGCATATGAACTTCAAGCTGACCTGTAGCGCCCTCGCGCTGTGTCTGTTCGTCGCGGCGTCGCCGAGTGCGGCGCAACTGCTGGCCGCCAAGGACGCCCCGGTGGCGTACGGCCACCACCACCTCAACGTCACGAGCATCCCGGCGAGCCTGAAGTTCTTCGGCGAGACGCTCGGCGGCACACCGATTACGGTGGCGGGCCGCCAGATCGTCAAGTTCCCGAACGTGCTGGTCATGCTCCGCGAGCAGAAGCCGACCGGCGGCTCCAAGGGCAGCTCGGTGGACCATCTGGGCTTCGGGGTGCCGAACCTGCGCGCGGCGGTGGACAAGATCAAGGCGAACGGCTTCCGGATGGTCACGAAGGAGGAAGCACCGGCGCCGTGGGTGGTGACCGACGACATCGGCCGCCAGGAGGGGCGTGACATCGCCATCGCCTTCGCGATGGGGCCGGACGACCTGAAGGTGGAGATCGTCGAGGTCAAGGCGCAGCTGGTGCCGGTGTCGCTGCATCACGTGCACTTCGCTGGTCCCGACAACAAGGCCATGCAGGAGTGGTATGTGAAGGTGTTCGGCGCCAAACCCGGTAACCCCGGGGGTACCTTCCAATCGGCGGCGCTGCCCGGCGTCTCGCTCAACTTCAATCAGGTTCCCGCGGCCGTCGCCCCAACCCAGGGTCGCGTCGTCGATCACGTCGGCTTCGAAATCGACGGACTCCCGGCCTTCCTGAAGAAGGTCGAAGCGATGGGCATCAAGCCGGTCAACGTCCGTGACGTGCCGGACCTGGGTGTCTCGATCGGGTTCATCACCGACCCGTGGGGCACCTACATCGAGCTCACCGAAGGGCTGGACAAGATTCCGTGAGGGGCTGGAGGCACGTCATGACTTTCCTGGCACGTTCATCGACCGGCCTGGGGATTGCGGCGCTGGCAGCGCTCGTGTCCGTCGCGGGCCTCTCGGCGCAGGCGCCGCAGAAGTGGCAGCCGGCGCGCACGCCCGACGGCCAGCCCGACATCCAGGGTACGTGGCTCAACTTCGATTCCACGCCGTTCGAGTCGCCGGCCGCCGATCCCAAGGCGCCGGTGGCGGCCGCCACGGCGCAGAGCACCGCGAACATCAACCCGGCGCCGGAGTTCGCCGACCACACCCACAAGACCAGCGAGAGGCGCCGATCGATGGTCGTGGACCCGCCCGATGGGCGAGTGCCGGTGCTCAAGTGGGCCGAGGACAAGCGCGACTACGACCTCGAACACATCCCCGACGCGCCCGAGCACGAGACGCCCTGGGTGCGCTGCGTCACGCGCGGCTATCCCGCCGGCATGTTCCCGGCGGGCTACAACAACGCCTACCAGATCATCCAGACACCGGGATACGTCGTCCTGGTCCTCGAGATGATTCACGAGACGCGCATCATCCCGCTCGACGGGCGGCCGAAGCTCGGCGCCGCCATCAGGCAGTGGAACGGCGAGCCCCGCGGCCGTTGGGAGGGCAACACGCTGGTGGTCGAGAGCACGAACTACAACGACAAGGGATCGATCGGCACGAGCGCGGCGACGGGACGCATCCGCGGTATCCCGCAGTCGGCCTCGATGAAGGTCACCGAGCGGTTCACGCCCGTCGGCCCCGACACCATCGACTACCGCGTGACCATCGACGACCCAAAGGTCTACGCGAAGCCGTGGACCGTGCAGCTCCCCCTCAACCGGGACGACACCTACGCGATGTTCGAATACACGTGCCACGAGGGGAACTACGCCATGGCCAACGCGCTGAGCTTCGGTCGCAAGCGCGACCGTGAAGCCGCGGCGAAGGTGTCGCAGAGCAAATAGTGCGGCAAGGCGTGGATCTGTGCGGAGTTAGGCCCATTTTCGCCCCCCTGATTTGGGCAAAGACCGGGCGAAGGCGAGTTGCTAAGATCCGACGCGACTTCAGCTTCCAGGAGGAAGAGGTCGCAGAGTGTTGACGCGGAAAGGGATGACGGCAGCGGTGGCGCTCTATCTCTCCACCGCCGGGTGGTCGGCGCTGCGCGCGGAGCCGCAGGCTCCCGCTCCTGCCCCGGCGCCCGTGCGCGCGTCCGCCGAACCTGGCCCGGCCCCGGCTGCCGCGTCTGCTCCAGACCATCGCGCTCTGCTGAAGCAGTACTGCGTCACCTGTCACAACGAGCGTGCGAAGACCGGGGGGCTGTCGCTCGAAGGCCTCGACCCCGCGAACGCCGCCGGCAATCTCCTCGAGAAGGGCGACCTGCTCGAGAAGATCGTTCGCAAGGTGCGAGTGGGCATGATGCCGCCGGCCGGCATGCCGCGGCCGGATGACGCCACCACGCACCGCTTCGTCGCCTCGATGGAGTCGACGCTCGATCGCGCCGCCGCGGCCCAGCCCAACGTGGGCCGTCCGATGGTGCACCGGATGAACCGGGCGGAGTACGCCTACGCGATCCAGGACCTGCTCGACCTCGAGATCGATCCCGTGGCGCTGCTGCCGCCGGACGAATCGGGCTACGGCTTCGACAACATCTCCGATCTGCTCGGCACCTCGCCGGTGCTCCTCGAGCGCTACCTGAACGCGGCCGGAAAGCTGAGCGCGCTGGCGGTGGGCGACCCGGCGACCGTTCCCGGCAACCAGACCTTCATCATTCGCCAGGACCGCTCGCAGGACACGCAGATCGACGGCATGCCGATCGGCACCTTCGGCGGCGGTCTCGCCAGGCTGACGCTGCCGCTCGACGGCGAATACGTCATCAACGCCAAGCTCTTTCGCACGAACCTCGGGGCGATGCGCGGCCTCGAGCTGCCCAACCAGGCCGAGTTCACCGTGGACGGGCGCCGTGTGCTGCTGGTCGATCTCGGCGGCGAGAAGGACCATCTCTCGCACCTGACCAACCCCACCGTGGCCGGCGACGAGATCGACGGCCGTCTGAGCGTGCGCCTGCCGCTCAAGGCCGGCCCGCACGTGATTACCGTCGGCTGGATCCGGCGCGTGGCGGAGCCGCCGTGGAAGCTGCAGCCGTTCACCCGCAGCTCGATCGACACGATCGACATGACCGGGCGCCCGCACTTCGATCGCTTCGCGATCACCGGACCCTTCAACTCGACCGGGCCAGGCGACACACCAAGCCGGCGGCGCGTGTTCGTGTGCCGGCCCACGGCCGCGAGTGCCGAGGACGCCTGTGCACGGCGCATCGTGTCCACGCTCGGCCGCCGCGCCTTCCGCGGCCAGCTGACCGATGGCGACCTCTCGCGCCTGATGGACTTCTACCGCCGCGGCCACACGGTGCGCGGTTTCGAAGGCGGCATCCAACTGGCGCTGCAACGCATTCTGGCGAGCCCGAAGTTCGTGTGGCGCGTCGAGCGCGATCCGGTCGACGTCGCCGCCGGCAAGTCGTACCGGCTGAGCGACGCCGAACTGGCCTCGCGGCTCTCGTTCTTCCTGTGGAGCTCGATTCCCGACGATCAGCTGCTCGAGGCCGTGCGTCAGGGCCGTCTCCGTCAGCCCGCGGTGCTCGACGAGCAGGTGCGGCGGATGCTGGCCGATCCGAAAATCGAGCGCTTCGTCACGAACTTCGCCGGTCAGTGGCTGTATCTACGGAACCTCAGGAACCAGATTCCCGACTCGGTGGGCTTCCCGAACTTCGACGACAACCTGCGGCAGGCGTTCCTGCGCGAGACCGAACTGTTCGTCGGCAGCATCGTGCGGGAGAACCGCTCCGTCCTGGATCTGATGACGGCGGACTACACCTTCGTGAACGAGCGTCTCGCCAAGCACTATGGCTACGCGAACGTCTACGGCAGCCAGTTCCGGCGCGTGACGCATCCCAACGACCTGCGTCGCGGGCTGCTCGGTCAGGGCAGCGTGCTGATGGTCACCTCGCACGCCGATCGTACGTCGCCGGTCGTGCGCGGCAAGTGGATTCTCGACAACCTGCTCGGGGCGCCGCCGCCGCTGCCGCCGATGAACGTGCCGCCGCTGCCGGATGACGAGCGCTCGGGCAGGCAGCGCGTGCTGTCGGTGCGCGAGAAGATCGAGAAGCACCGGGCCAGCGCGGCCTGCGCGAGCTGCCACAAGATCATGGACCCGATCGGCCTGGCGCTCGAGAACTTCGACGCGGTGGGGGCCTACCGTGAACGCGACGGCCAGTCGCTCAGTTCGGTGGGGACGCCGATCGACGCGTCGGGCCAGTTGATGGACGGCACGCCGGTGGACGGCGTGGTCACGCTGCGCAAGGCGCTGCTGAAGGACCCCGAGATTTTCGTGGGCGCGCTCACCGAGAAGCTCCTCACCTACGCGATGGGGCGCGGTGTGGCCTACTACGACATGCCGACGGTGCGGGGCATCGTGCGCGACGCCAGGCGCGCGAACTATTCGTTTGCGATGCTCGTGTCCGGAATCGTGCGGAGCGCACCGTTCCAGATGCGGATGAAGAGTGTGGAGCCGGAGCCGGGCTCCACGTCCACGGCCGACTGAGTCAGGGGACGTCGTCGATCCGGCAACCGGGGTGGCGAGGAG
>DATMDI010000202.1:0-12530 GCA_035557875.1 Vicinamibacterales bacterium | reverse complement strand
CGGGCTAGTTGCCCGTGAGCTGTTCCTGCGCAAGACGTCCGACGAGCGTGCCGAGGTGCTCGCCGCCAAGCTCGAACGTGCCGGCGTCGTCGGACCACGTCAGCTTGTAGCTGCGCGAGCGCGCCGACACCCAGATCTGCCGTACCGGGGCATTGGGACTGATCACGAACTTGGCCGGCTCTGGCTCCTCGAAGACGATCTGCAGAACCCCATTGCGCAGGTCCATCTCCAGGCCGGCCTCGTCGGCGAGCGGGAGGAGGTCGTGCTGGAGGTCCTCGAGCGCCTGGTCGGCCCTCAGGCGGAATTCCTGCTCGGTCACTTGTCGCTCGACAGCCGTTCGGCCGACGCGACGTAGCTCCTGCGGGCCCGCGCGGCCATCCCCGGCTGCTTCATCCGCACCTCGAGCTTGTGTTCCTTGCCGTCGAGGGCGGTGGGGTTGAAGCCGATGGTGTAGAGGCTGTGGAGTTCCTGTACCACGCGCGTGAACGTCGGCCCGAGATCGTCGGTCTTCTTCAGCTCGTAGTAGCCGCCGCCGGTTTCTTCCGAGAGCTTCTTCAGCCCGCGATCCGGATTCGAACGCACCACCCGGGCGCCATTGAAGAACTCCGACTGCAGCCCGATCGAGTAGACCATGACTTCCCTCGCGCGCGCGTAATCGAGCGCGTCGCCGAGGCCGCGGCGGCTCGCCGTGTCGTCGCCGTCGGTGAACGCGACGACGACCTTGCGCCCCTCGACACCCTCGAGCAGGTCGATGCTCTCCCAGATGGCGTCGTAGAGCCGCGTCGGGTTGCCGAACTGCAGGTCGCGCAGTGCGCCGATCAGATCGTCGCGGTCGCTCGTGAAGCGTCCACTGAACTGAATCTTGTCGCTGAACGCGCCCACCTGCGCCTTGTCGGCGGGGAGCATGCGGATGAGGAACTGCTCGGTGGCCTGCTTCAGCCGATCGAGGTTGGCGGTCATGCTGGCCGAGAAGTCGAGCATCACGATCGCGGTGAAGGGCTGGGTCTCGTTCTCGAAGACAGTGACGTTCTGGATCTTGCCGTTGTCCAGGATCGTGAACTGGTCGCGATCGAGGTCGGGGACGAGGCGTCCCTGCGCATCGGTTACCGTCGTGAACAGGGGAACGAACTGCGTGCCCGAGCGGAAAGTGGGCTGCTGCGCGGCGCCCGTGAGGCCGGCCCCCGCTCCCACCGCACCCGCGAGCACCGCCGCCGCGATGACGCGCCATGTCACCCGTCGGGTGACCAATCCCGGTGTCAGGAGGAACGGCATACCGGCCAGCTTAGCAACCGTTGTGCCGCCGAGCAAACGGGGGGTCGCTCACGCCCTGAAGCAGTATCATTTGCGGGCATGCGTAGCGCCCTCCTCGTGGTGTTCCTGCTCTCGTCCGTACTCGCGGCGTCGGCGCAGACCGGGGTCTCCGGCGTCGTCACCGATTCGAGCGGCGGCGTCGTGTCCGGTGCGGCCGTGGTCGCCCGCGGTCCCAATGGGGCCGAACAGCAGACGGTGACCGGCCCCGACGGGCGGTTCTCTCTCGGTTCGGTACCGGCCGGAGCGACCATCATCGTCCGCGCCAGCGGGTTCGCCGAGAAGTCCCAGCCGGCCAACGGCGGAACGCTCGAAGTGGAGTTGGCGCCGGCGACGCTCTTCGAGTCGGTGTCGGTAACGCCGACCCGTACCGAGCAGCGGCTGGCCGACGTGCCGGCCAACGTCAGCGTCATCGACAAGGAGCAAATCCGACGGTCGCCCGCGGTTGTCGCCGACGACGTGCTGCGCCAGGCGCCGACGTTCAGTCTCTTTCGCCGCACCAGCAGCCTGTCGTCGCACCCGACCGCCCAGGGTGTGTCGCTGCGTGGCATCGGGCCGAGCGGGGTCAGCCGCTCGCTGGTGCTCATCGACGGCATCCCGTTCAACGACCCGTTCGGCGGCTGGGTCTACTGGACGCGCGTGCCGCTCGAGAACGTCGATCGCGTCGAGCTGGTGGAAGGCTCCGGGTCGAGCCTGTACGGCAACTACGCAATGGGTGGCGTGATCAACGTACAGAGCACGCGGCCGCGCCGCCGGACGGCGGAGGTCCGCACACAATACGGCAACCTCGGGAGCCCGAAAGCTGATTTCGCCGTGAGCGACGTGTGGGGCAAGTTCGCCGCCGCGTTCGACGGCAGCGCCTTCACGACCGACGGATTCCCGATCGTGATTGCGAACGAACGCGGCCTGGTCGACGACAAGGCCAACGTCAACTACCGCAACTTCAATCTGCGCGCCGACTACAGCCCGACCCGGCAGCTCAACGCGTTTGTTCGCGGCGGCTACTTCCACGAGGAACGCGACAACGGCAAGCACTCGACGATCGACGGCACCAAGGAAGGCAACGACACCACGTGGAAGAACGTGGCTGGCGGCGTGCGCGCCACACTCCCCGACTACAGCGATCTGCAGGCGCGCGTCTTCACAGACTTCGAGACGTTCCACAGCAACTTCCTTGCGGTTCCCGCGGCGAACCCCCCTCGTTCCATTGGCCGCATGACGCTGCGGCAGGAAGTGCCGACGACCGGCATCGGTGGCATGGCGCAGTGGTCGAAGGCGTTCTCGACCAGGTTCCTGTTCGCGGCCGGCGGCGACTTCCGTCACGTGGACGGCGCCAGCAACGAGCAAGGGCTCGACGCGACTCAGGGACTCACCGTGACCCTGCTGCGCGAGTCGGGCGGCACCCAGCTCATCTCGGGCGGCTTTGTGCAGGGGCAGGTGTGGCTGCAGTCGAATCTGTCGGTGACGCTCAGCGCTCGCGTCGACAACTGGCAGAACACCGACGGCCGCAACCTCGAGACCACGGCCGCCGGAGTGCCGACCGCCAACAATCGCACGCTGCCCGATACGAGCGACACGGCCGTCAGCCCCCGCGCGGCCGTGCTCTACCGCGTGTCCGACCGCGTGTCGGCGTTCGGCAGCATCGGGTCGGGCTTCCGCACCCCGACGCTCAACGAGCTCTATCGCCAGTTCCGCGTCGGCACCATCCTCACGCTCGCCAACGACCAGCTCGGCCCCGAAAGCCTGACGGGCGGCGAGCTGGGCATCAGCCTGGCGCCGCTCGAGGGGCTGACGTATCGCAGCAGCTGGTACGACAACCGCGTCGAGGATCCGGTGGCCAACGTGACGGTGACGGGCGCTACCGCCGCTGCCCTCTCCACCGCCTGCGCCGTGCCCGGCACCACCTGCCAGCAGCGCCAGAATCTCGGGCGCACGAAGATCACGGGTTGGCAGAACGACGTCGAGTACCGCATCGACCGCGAGTGGCGGGTCGGGGCGGGCTACCTGTTCAACTCGGCGAAGGTGAAGGAGTTCGCGGCGAACCCGGTCCTCGTCGGCCTGTATCTGCCGCAGGTGCCGAAGCACCGCGGGTCGGTCAACATGTCCTACTCGAACCCGCGCATCATCACGGCGTCGCTGGCCATGTTCTTCTACGGGCGGCAGTACGACGACGATCTCAACCAGCGCACCAAGCCCGGCGAGACCGAACCCGGGCTTCCCGCCTACGGCACCGTGGAGCTGAGCGCGCTGCGGGAGATCGGCCGCAACCTCGACGTGTTCTTCGGCGTCCAGAATCTGTTCGACACGGAGTACTACGTCGGCTTCGCGCCGACGACCATCGGCACGCCGCGCCTCGTCAACGGCGGCATCCGGGTCCGCTGGTCCGGCCGGTAGGCCAGCGAGGCTCCACCTCGAACCAATGAGCGTGTGGCTCCGCCTCGCTCGCGCAGTCTCTACGGTGCCCCGCTCCGCGGGGCGGCTGTCGCGCACGGCGCGACGTGCGCGACGGTCCGGCAGTGCCGTGACGTGTGCGTTCGCCTGCGTGGCTGCGATGGCGCCGCCGGCGGCCGCGCAGTCGGAGGTGACGGCGATCGTCGACCGTGCGGTCGCCTACGTGGACCAGTTCCAGCGCCGCTTCGGTTCGATGGTCACCGAAGAGCGTTACGAGCAGAGCGTCCAGGAGCCCGCGTCCCTCGGCCCTCGCAGCGCCCGGCCGCAATTCGACCGCGTGGTGCTCGTGTCGGACTTCCTGCTGGTGCAGGTGCCGGGCGAGGGCTGGACGCCCTTCCGCGACGTCTTCGAACGCAACGGCCAGAAGATCCGGGATCGGGAGGAGCGGCTCGCGAAGCTGTTCCTCAACGGCGCGTCGCAAACCACGTTCGATCAGGCGCGCCAGATCATGAAGGAGAGTTCCCGCTACAACATCGGGACCGTCGAGCGCACCATCAACCTGCCGACGCTGCCGCTGGCGTTTCTGACCCCGGCTCATCGCGGGCGCTTCACATTCGAGCTGGGAAAGCGGGACGAAGCCGACGGGACGGTCGTCGAGTTCCGCGAAGTGCAGACGCCGACCTATATCGCGACAACCGGCAACCGCGACCTGCCGGTCAGCGGACGGTTCTGGGTGGACGAAGCCACCGGCGCGATCCGGCGCAGCGAGCTCGACGCGGTGGACACGGCCGTCGAGGCCCACATCAAGGTCACCTACCGTCTCGACGACGGACTCCGCCTGTGGATCCCGGTCCGGATGGAAGAGCGCTACCGCAATCGCCACAGCACCGCGGAAGTCCGCGGCGTGGCCACCTACTCGCGGTTCCGCAAGTTCCAGGTCAGCACCAGCGAGGAAGTCGCGCAATAGATGCGGGAGAACGTATGATCCGATGCATGACCAGAGCCTTCCTCTGCACGGCGGCACTGACCCTGCTCGCGTGCTCCACGGCACCGGCGCAGCAACCGGGCGCGCCGGCGCCGGGTGACGTCGCCGCCCGCATCGGCGATCGCGCGATCACGGTCCGCGATCTCGACGAGCGGTGGAAGCAGGACGACCCGGCACAGAGCGCCGAAGTGACCCAGTCGATCTACGACGGCCGGCGGGCGGCGCTCGAAGCGATCATCGCCGAGAGCCTGCTCACCGAGGCCGCCAAGAGTTCGGGCATGAGCGTCGATGGCTATCTCGAGGCGGAGATCGCCAAGCGCGTGAAACCGGTCAGCGACGTCGAGGTCTCCACGTTCTTCACGTCGAACGCCAGCCAGATGCAGGGGCGGTCGCTCGAAGTGATGGCGCCGGCGATCAACCGCTTTCTCACCGACCAGCGCCGGGCGCAGGCCCGCGACGCCATCCTCTCCGAGCTGCGTGGCAAGGGGCCGGCGATCCGCGTGGCGCTCGAAGCGCCGCGCCTCAGCGTGGCCCTGGCCCCGTCGAACCCGTCGCTCGGGAGCGCGAGCGCCCCGGTGACCCTGGTCGAGTTCTCGGATTACCAGTGCCCGTACTGCCAGCGCGTCGAGCCCACGCTCAAGCGGCTGCGCGCCGCCTACGGCGACAAGCTTCGCATCGTCTGGAAGGATTTCCCGCTGACGCAGATTCACCCGCAGGCGTTCAAAGCGGGCGAAGCGGCGCACTGTGCCGGCGACCAGGGCAAGTACTGGGAGCTGCACGACGTGTTGTTCAACAAGCAGCAGGAGCTGCAGCCCGACGACCTGAAGCGCCACGCCATCGAGCTCGGCCTCGACGTCACGGCGTTCAACCAGTGCCTCGACACGTCGAAGCATGCCGAGCGTGTGCGCGACGGCGTGTCGGAAGGCGGCGCCCTCGGCGTCAACTCGACGCCGACCATCTTCATCAACGGCCGACGCCTGTCGGGCGCGCAGCCCTACGAGGTGTTCGCCGCCGTCATCGACGAAGAGCTCGCCCGCGCGAAGTAAGGCGGGTGGGGCGGGTGGGGCCGCGCGTCGCGCGGTCAGGCGGGTAAGAAGCGTCGTTGGGGCGTCAGGAAGCGGCCAGGCCGGGAGCCTGAAGCCGGGAGCCTTCTCTTTGGCCCAGACCGCCACTATCTACACGGTCACGATCGACCTTTCCGATCTCGACCGCGGCGTCTTCGAGACGCTCGAGCTGCGGGTCGCGCGGCACCCCTCCGAAACCGCCGAATACATGCTGGTCCGGCTGATGGCCTACTGCCTCGAGTACGAGGAGGGGATCGCGCTGACGGAGGGCGTGTCATCAGGCGACGAGCCGGCGCTGGTGGTGCGCGATCTCACCGGCCGCGTCACCGCGTGGATCGAAGTCGGCCTGCCCGACGCCGCCCGTCTGCACCGCGGCTCCAAGCTGGCCGGCCGCGCCGCCGTCTATACCCACCGCGACGTGCGGCAGCTGCTCGCGCAACTCGCTGGCGCTAAGATTCACCGCGCTGGCGAGATTCCGATCCGCGCCTTCGACCGCATCGTCATCGACGAGGTGGCGGCGCTCATCGACCGTCGCGCATCGCTGGCCGTCTCGGTGTCGGGCGGCGATCTGCTCATCGCGCTCGGCGACCGCACCTTCATGCTCGGGATGACGGAGCACCGGATCGGCTGACGCTCAGGTCTGGTAGGTCAGGTAGGTCAGGTGGGGATGTAGAGGGCGGTCTTCAGACCGCCCTGGAGCGATCATCATGATTCGAACGATTGCCGGCGTGCTCGGCCTCCTGGTGGCGGCTTCGGCCCTCGTCTACGCGCAGACGTCCAGCGCGCCGCGGAACGACCTGCCGCAGCCGTACAAGACGACACGGGACTGGGGCCAGCTGCCGCCCGGCGTCAAGTGGGCCGCGGTCACCGCCGTCGAGCCGGCGCCCGACGGATCGATTTACGTGATCCACCGCTGCTTCGCGAACTCCTGCGCCGGACGGACGGAAGCGCCGATCCTCAAGTACGACCCTGCCGGCAAGCTGCTCAAGACGTGGGGCGAGGGCATGTTCGTGTTCCCGCATGGCGCGACCGTCGACGGCGACGGCAACCTGTGGGTGACCGATGCCCGCGGTGAGGCGGCCAAGGGCCATCAGGTGTTCAAGTTCAGCCCCGACGGCAAGGTGCTGATGACGCTCGGCAAGGCTGGCGTGAGCGGCGCGGGGGCCGGCCTCTTCGACCAGCCCACCGACGTGGTGATCGCTCCGTCCGGAGACATCTTCGTCACCGACAGCCACCGCAACGGCAAGAACAACCGCGTCGTCCGGTTCCGCAAGGACGGCACCTTCGTGAAGGAGTGGGGAAAGAAGGGGACGGGCCCTGGCGAGATCAGCGAGCCGCACACGATCGCGCTCGACTCGCGCGGCCGCGTGTTCGTGGGCGATCGCGAGAACAACCGCATCCAGATCTTCGATCAGGATGGAACGTTCCTCGACCAGTGGCGGCAGTTCGGCCGCCCGAGCGGCATCTCCATCACCAGCGACGACACCATCTACGTCACCGACTCGGAATCGGGCCCCGACACCGGCGCGCGCGAACTGCCCGGCATCAAGAAGGGCATCCGCATCGGCAGCGCGAAAGACGGCTCGGTACGCGCGTTCATCGAGGATGCGGAGTCCACGGTAGCCGACCACTCGGGCGCCGAAGGTGTGGGCGTGGATGGGCAGGGCAATGTCTACGGCGCGGTGGTGCGCCGCCAGATGCTCGAGCGCCACGTGCCGGCGCGCTGACCGGTTTCGCCCGCGGCGCGCAGACGGATTACGCCCGCCGCCACGAGAGGCGCCGCAACAACCCCGGCGCGTGCGGCTGGTTGCTGGCCACGTTGACCAGGTCCAGGGCGGCCCGGTTCAGCGCTGTCGTCAGCCGCCCTTCCTGCAGGACGATCGGTCGTCCTGCGGTGATCGCCTGGGACGCCACGCGGTAGTCGCTGGGGATCAGGCACGCGATCGGCTCGCCGACGGCCTTGGCGACGTCCGTCGCACTGACCGGTCCGTTCTTGTCGTGGCGATTGATCACGACCCGAAGACGCTGCGATCCGTAACGCTGGCGCAGTGTCGCCACCGTGGCGGCGGCGCCGCGGACGGCGGAGAGATCCTGAGCGGTGACCACCACGATGACTGTCGCCGGGTCGAGCGCCGCGAGCATCGCCGGGTCGGTGTGCGGCACGTCGAGCACCGTGATGCGGTAGCGGCGCGCGGCCATCTCGAGCAGCGCGCGCGTCGCGGTGTGGCTGGTCGCCACGTTGACCGGGCGTGAGCTCGAGGCGAGCACGTGGGCGCCGCACGGCGTCGTCTCGACCACGCTGCCCAGGAACGATTCGTCCACCTTGTGCAGGTTCTCGAACGCGTCGAGCAGCGAAAACCGCGGCTCGGCGCCCAGGAGCAGCGCCGCATCGCCGAGCGCGACGTGCAGATCGATCAAGAGCGGCGGCGAGTCCGCCATGCCGGCGAGCGCGGCGGCGACGTTGACCGCGAGTGTGGTCGTGCCGACGCCGCCCTTGGCGCCCACGAAGGCCACCACCTGGCCCGGGCGTTCGCGCTGTTCGCCGACCACGAGCCGGTGCACCGCTTCGTCGAGCGCCTGGGGCGTGATCGGCTCGGGCAGGCATTCCCTGATGCCGGCGCGCATCGCTGCGAGGATGAAACGCGCGTCGAGGGTCGAGACGAGCAGCGCGACTGCGAGCGCGGGCTGTCTCGTCTGGACATCGTTGATCCACGGCGCGAGCAGGTCATGCGGGCGGACGTCGAGCACGAGCGCGGCCGGTGCTGCGGCGGTGGCGCCGAGCGTCCGCGCCTCGGCCTCGGTGACCCTCGCAGCCTTGACGCCGATGGATCTGAAGATCTCGGCCAGCCGCTCGTCGCCCGACACGTAGAAGATCTGGCTCACCCCTGGTACCTCACGGCCCGGATTGGCGGCTGCTATTTCTTCAAGTCGTCTGCCAGGGAATCCCGTCGATCTCGGGGCGCCGCCATCTCGTGGTCTTCTGGCGCGTCCTGGCGACGGGCTCAATCGGCCGTCGGCTCATCCCGCTCGCGGCGCCGCACGAGAGTCAGGCCGGGGCCAGCTTTTGGTCCGGCTCCCGCCAGCGAACCGGCGCTCTGCGCGGCTCGGGTGCCGGCACTCGTATGTAGTGGCAACGCGATCGGGAGGAACTCCAGCCGCACCAGAAACGGCGAGGCAGCCCCGGGCCGCTCGGTGACGCCGCTGACGCGCGCGACCTCGGCCAGTGAGGCGTCGGGCCCGTCGATCTCGACGAAGCCGAACGTACCGGTGCCCAGCCGCGATGCCGTCTCGACACTGCAGCCGCCGGCGCCGATGTCCACGAGACGCCCGGGCAACTGTTCCAGCACCGCGCCCCGCAGCCCCGGCCACGTCCACCACGTCACGGCAGCACCGCGGGTTCCTCAGCCAGCACCTGCATCCACACCCGGTAACGCAACTGGCCTCCCACGAGCTGAGGCTGGCTGCCGATGGTCCGGACGTGCAGCGTCGTGTGACGGCCTCCCGCAGCGGAGATCCGCATGCGCATCTCGCTCCCCGCCGCGGTGCGCGACCGGCTGATCACCGTGAGCGCGCGCGCGCTCGCGCGCACGATGTCCACGTCGCGCAACACCCGCACCTGCACGTGGCCCTCGGTGAGGTAGCGCTCATGTTGTCGTCGATCCACGCAGCGACTCCTTCGCCAGGCGACGCGCCCTGGCGGCATTCATGGCAGAGCAACCTCGGTGCCGCACCGGGACCGAACCGGTTTGGGGCGCCGTCACGCCGCACCGGCGCCGCGTTCGTGCTTGATCGTCCGGAATTCGCGGAAGTCGATCGCGCATTCGTGCGCGGCCAGGAAGTTGAGCAGCCGCTTGTAGTCGCCGTCTTCCAGCCCGAACAGCCGCAGCAGTCCGCGGTAGCTGCCTTTGGTCGCGGCAAGGCCCTTGCGGATCAGCGCCCGCAGGTCGTCGCGGGTCAGATCGCGGCTCATGAACAACGGATAGACGTCGTTCCAGAAGCTGCAGCCGCCTTCGGTCAGTCCGTCGAAGAGCTCGTCCGCCACACGGCGGCGGCGCTCTCGCACCGGATGCGGCGCCTTGCCGGGCCGCGCGCTCACGTTCGGCGGCAGGAGCTCCGTGCCCATACGATCGCCGTCGGCCAGAGCCAGCATCTGCTCGACCACGTTCTGGAGCTCGCGCACGTTGCCGGGCCAGCGGTAGCGCTCGAGCGCGTCCATGGCCTCGGCGTCCATGGCGATCGGCCGGGCATGTCGGCCGATGACGTGCAGCACCAGCGGCCGGATGTCGTCGCGCCGCGCCCGCAGCGGCGGTACTTCGATCTGGCCGACGTTGATCCGATAGAGCAGGTCTTCGCGGAAGGTGCCCTTGACGACCATGTCCTGCAGGTTACGGTTGGTCGCCGAGATGACGCGGACGTTCACGCGCGTGGGCGGCGCGTCGGAGCCGACCGGCACCACTTCGCCGTTCTCGAGGAACCGCAATAGCATGGCCTGCATGCGCAGGCTCATTTCTCCGATCTCGTCGAGAAAGATGGTGCCCTTGTCCGACTGCTGGAGCTTGCCGACCTTGTCGCGGTAGGCGCCCGTGAAGCTGCCCTTCACGTGGCGCGCGATGATGTCCTTGCCGACGCCGCTCTCACCGGTGATGAGCACCTTGGAGTCGCCGGCCGCGAGCCGCGACGCGACCTGGAGTACACGCTGCAGCGCAGGACTGTTGCCGACGATTGTCGGCGCTTCGAAGTGGCCGATGGAGGGAACGCGCGGAGTCGAGCCGGAGAGCATTGCCCGTCAGAGAGCAAGCTCGACGCCACGGTTGAGCCAGAAACGTAAGTGCGCCGCTGTCAAGCAGTTGAGCTGGTTTTCTTCACACAGATGCGCGGATTTTCCCGATTCAGATTCTGCTTGGCTTCAGACTTACTACTCTGCATGATCAGCTTGCAGCTGGGCTCAGAATTTCAAAACCCGCGGCGCCTCAGCCGCACCGGCCGCGCCATTAATCAGCCGCACACCGGATTACACTAGGGGCCGCTTCGTCGATCCTGCGGTTTTCCGAGTTAGTACGCGTGACATGAAGTTGGCACTGACGTTGCGGAGGTATCCGCCCGTGAGCAAAGGCAAATACGGACTGACTCGTCGATCAAGGGTGCGAACTCGCCGCTTGATGTGGCTGCGCACTGGCGCCGCGGTTGCTGCGGTGGTGGCGGTGATACTGGGCTATGGACTGGCCGGTCAGCTCGCCTGGGAACGCGCCGGCGGCGAAGCGCCGGCGTCAGCGACCGCGTACCGGGCTTTTGGTGCCCGGCCCGCTGGAGTGCCCACCAACAGGCAGGAGCTCGCCGATCTTCCGGGTGCACCCGCGGCCAAGTCCGCTGGTCTGCCCCCGGCCACGGCTCCGGCCGATCATCAGGCCTCCCCGTCGAACGGCCTTGCGTGGAGCAATCCAACGGATCCGCTGACGTCAGCGGATCACGGCATCGGGGACGGAACACCGGCTCACGCGCCGTTCGGTCAAGCTGCACTGCAGAACGCCGGTCCGGGGCTTCCAGGTGGCCTGTCTGGCAGTCACAATGCCGGCTTCGGCGGTGGTGGCGGCTCGATGGGCGGCGTGGGTGGTGGTGGCGGCGGCTCCGCCAAGAGCGCCACGTCGAACAGCGTCAGCGGCAGCGATGAACTGGCAGGCGTGGCTGGACGTCGGCAGCAATCGGCCGAAGAAACCGGCAGCGAACCCCCGAACAACAATCCGGGCGCCAACGGTGGCGCTTCCGGTGGGAACTCCGGGTCCAGCGGTAACGGGTCGAACGACGCCGACTCGCCCGGCGGCGCCGGTGGCCCGTCGAGCAGCGCGTCCAACCCGTCGTTCGGACCGAGCATTGGCGCGCCGGGCGATGGCGGCCCGGGCACTACCGGACCTGGCTTTGCGGGACCGGGCACTGCCGGACCGGGATTTGCCGGACCGGGCACCAGCGGACCTGGCACTACCGAACCGGGCACTAGCGGACCGGGCTTTGCGGGACCAGGCACCAGCGGACCGGGCACCACCGGACCGGACAACAATGCCGGACCGGACAACACCATTGTTCTTGGTGGCCCGAAAGGGCCCGGTGGCTCCACCACGCCGCCGGACGAAGGTGGCTCAGTTCCGCCCAGCGCGACGGCAAGGTTCAGCGAAGACGTGGATGTCCGCGCTATTCCTGAGCCCGGCTCGGTGCTCCTCGCGCTCGGTGCCGCTGCCGTCTTGGCGCGCCGCCGCCGCCGCTAACCGCGTTCTCGTCGCTCATTCACCCGCGAGCGCGGCGGAACTCGTTTCCGCCGCGGTTCGCGTTGCTGCATGAGACTCCGCCGACCTGCGAACGCAGGTGCCGCGCGCCTTTGCCGTCTATTCCCAGAAGTTGTTCTAGTCGCGACCAGACGCGGCCCAGCGCCGCTCGGGCCCAGTCGACGGATTGCTGAGGGTCCGGCCTAAGGCCCAGCTGGCATTCTCACGGGCAGCCCGCGCTGCTACGCCACCAGGACGATCTTTCCCATCGCGCCGGGCTCCATCACCGCGACGTGTGACGCGACCGCGTCGGCAAGCGGCATCTCTCGCGCCACGACCGGCGTCAGGGTTCCGTTCTCGAGACCGGCGACAATCCCCGAATGGATCTCGTGGAACTCCGCGCGGTCGGCATTGAAGAGCGTCATCCCGAGAATCGCTCCGTCTACACCCATCGCCTTGCGCGGATCAATCTCTACGCGACCGCGGTTGCCGATCACGACGACCCTCCCGTTACGCGCCAGCACGTCG